>DNVL01000274.1 GCA_003507515.1 Legionella sp. | reverse complement strand
CCGTCATCGTGACAGGTCTCGGTGAGGTTCGGCAGCGGCAGTCACAACCGGCTCCTGGCAAAGCTCGGCTGATGGAGTCCAGACGCCTAGATGGGTCGCTTGATTATCAACAATTGGAACGCCCTGCGGTCATTCGTAAACAAGTATCGGCTCCAGCACCTGCGCGTCAGGGCAGCGATGCCATTCCTGATGTTGATTATTTAGATATTCCAGCTTTTTTGCGTAGGCAAGAAGAAGCATGATGGCTCATTGGGCCCAGGCCCAACCGACAAGAAATATCTGTAANNTAGCGTATTTGCGCTTAAAAACCAGGAGACGCTAAAAGGTGAGCATTGAATGACAAAACAACGAACGCTTAACAAGTCGATCCAAGCCACTGGCGTAGCCTTGCATTCCGGCGAGCCCGTGATCATCACGTTGAATTCTGCACCAGAAAACACAGGAATTGTCTTTATTCGAACAGATTGTAATCCACCCGTTGAAATTCCTGCTCATTTTGAAAACGTTTGTGACACCATGCTATGCACCTCATTACAGAATAATGGTGTAAAAATAGCCACGGTTGAACATTTGCTCTCAGCACTAGCAGGCCTTGGCATTGACAACGCTTTTATTGAAGTGAATGCAGCTGAAATTCCCATTATGGATGGCAGTGCTGCTCCATTTGTTTTTTTAATTCAATCCGCGGGCATTCGTGAACAATCGGCACCGAAACGCTATATTCGTATTTTGAAGCCCATTCGTGTGGAAGACAATGGCAAATATGTACAGTTCACCCCACATNNTTTGATCATCCTGTGTTTAATAACAAGCCTCAAACAGCCACATTGGATTTTTCAGTGACATCCTATGTTAAGGAAGTATGCCGAGCCAGAACGTTTGGTTTCTTATCTGATTATGAAAAACTGCGTGGATGTGATCTGGCGAAAGGGGGTAGTTTGGCCAATGCCGTTGTGGTCGATAATTACCGCGTGTTAAATGAAGATGGCCTGCGTTTTGACGACGAGTTTGTTAAACACAAGGTTTTGGATGCTATCGGTGATTTGTATCTGCTAGGGTCTAGCTTAATTGGAGCCTTTGAGGGTTATAAATCAGGACATGAATTGAATAATAAGCTGTTGCGCGAATTGATTGTTCGACAGGACGCGTGGGAATACACGTATTTCGATGAAGAAAATCCGAAGCCGTCTAAACAACCAGCGGGTTTTATGCCTGCGGTGGCGTAGCGGTTGTCTATAAAAAATAAAAATGATCAACGGGGCCATGTCCGTGGCCTATTTTGAAATGGCTTCCCGACCGAATCGCCTGTGTTAAATAGTGCTTTGCCGCACTGACGGCATTGTATAGCGTATAATGCTGTGCGAGATAGGAGGCAATGGCGGATGACAGGGTACAGCCTGTGCCATGCGTATTAAGGGTATCAATGCGCTCGGCTTGAAACCAATCAGAATGGCCATTTTTGCGTGAATACAGGACGTCGGAGGAATGTTCGCCGCTCAAATGCCCACCTTTCATCAGAACATCTACCTGATACCGTTCCCCTAACGTTATTGCAGCATGTTCCATCTCAGCGAATGTAGTGATTGATTCACCCATTAACGTCTCGGCTTCAGGGATATTGGGCGTTACCACGGTGACCAACGGTAGGAGGCGCTGTTTTAAAAAATCAATCGTATTGGGATCGATCAGTGCACACCCATTTTTGGCGACCATCACCGGATCAAATACAATGTGTGTCGGTTTTAGCGTTTGCATTGCGGCAGCGACGACATCAATCACATGCTCATTGTGCAACATGCCAATTTTTACGGCTTGTACGTCTAAATCACTGAACACGGAGTCAATCTGTTGCTGGATGAAAGCGGGCGATACGTCTAGGATGGCTTGTACACCACACGTATTTTGAGCAACCAATGCGGTAATAATAGATGCCGCATAACTTCCTGTGGCTGATATGGTTTTAATGTCAGCTTGTATGCCGGCGCCGCCCGATGGATCGGTTCCTGCAATGGTGACCACGCAAGGGGGGCTAGATTTTCGCATAATCACTCCGTTTAGGCATGGTGTATAAGGCGTCTAAAGAAGCGACTTTAAATGAACCTGGTTTTCTGGCGTGTTCCGCCGCCATTTCGCCACACACGCTATAAAAGAGAGTTGCTGCGGCAGCCGCCTCAAAAGGAACGCGGTGAACGGCATGAAATGTGCCTACGATAGCCGACAATAAACAACCCGTTCCCGTCACCCGAGGCATCAGGGGGGAGCCACGTTCAAAAAAATGAATGCCATTGACATCAACAATGATATCGATGGCTCCGCTGATGACCACGACCACATGGTATGCGGTTACCAGAGCCTTGGCGCTGTCGATCGCCTCGTGTGTATCTGAATGACTATCGACCCCTTTCGTGCAGTGCATGCCATCTGCTAAGGCAATAATCTCACTGGCATTTCCACGCAGGATGGCGATGTTAAATTCAGCGAGCATGCGTTTGCATGCAGACGTTCGATAAAGGCTAGCGCCGGCCCCCACGGGGTCAAGCACAATGGGTTTGTGACATGCATTGGCCAATTCGCAAACGTGTTCTGCGTGTTGGATGAACGCATCATTCAATGTCCCTGGATTAATGATGACAGATGATGCGATGTGGATGAGGTCCGCTGCTTCTTGTGGGGCTTGGCTCATGACGGGAGAGGCGCCGAGGCTGAGTAATCCATTCGCTACAAAATCCATTGTGACATCATTCGTGATGTTGAGGATTAAAGGCTTCTCGTGCTTGATGCGTGTGACTATTTGTTCAATGTTTTCAAACATGGGGTTTCCTCTGTATTTCGCGGGTCAGCTCCATGGCTGCAATGCGTGCATTTGGCTGGTCGTAAATCGCACCAATAACGGCAACGCCCGATACGCCACACGCCATGGTTTGTTGGATGTTTTGTTGACTAATGCCCCCAATCGCGACTACAGGATGCGTTGAATGCGTTGAGATGTGTTTTAGCCCCTCGATCCCCCAGATGGTTTTACAATCGGGTTTCGTATGGCTTGGAAAGACGGCACTGGCGCCAATGTAATCTATGCAGGTGAGTTGATTTGATACCGCTAGATCTTCTAATGTTTCAACAGACAATCCAATCCATTTATCGGGTCCTAGGATGGCCCGGGCTTCCAGTGGGTTGATATCGGTTTGTCCAAGATGAACACCTGTAGCGTCAACCGCTTTTGCTATAGCAACATGGTCGTTAATAATCAAGGGAATACTGAATGGGGTTATCAGGGCTTTTAACGCGATGGCAAAGGCATAAATGTCCGTGAGGGACGCTTTTTTTTCACGTAACTGAATGAGTGTGACGCCACCTGCAATGGCGTCTAAAATGAATTGCTGATACACCTCAATAGAAGTATCTGGAATATGGGTGACCAAGCACAGTTGCAGATTTTTATTGATCATCAGATGCTCGTTATGATGGGCTTAATGGGTTCGTAAAACCGCATACCGCGCCAATTCAGCCAACGCTTCTTTATACACCGAATCGGGTAAAACATTCAAGGCCGTAATGGCTCGGTAGACTTCATTTTTTGCAACGCCATGGGTGAATTCTATTGCTTGTGTTTCTGCAATGGTATCCATTATTTCGGGTAAATATTCTAACGTGCCTTCTGTTAAACTCTGTTTTATCATGGTTTGCTGAGCGGCTGTTCCGTGCTTTAAGGCATGCAATAGCGGAAGGGTTGCTTTTCCATCGGCCAAGTCGTCGCCTACGTTTTTGCCCAAAGTTTTTGCATCCGAGCAATAATCAAGGGCATCATCAATCAATTGAAACGCGTTGCCTAAATGCAATCCGTAAGCATATAGCCCATCAGATACAGCGGTGTCTGCATGGCTAATTAAACCACCTAAGCGAGCGGATGACGCAAAAAGCAAGGAGGTCTTCGAACGAATGACATCAAAGTAGTCCTCCAGGGTGAGGGAATAGTTGTGACGGTNNCGATTTGATTCGCCATGTCGGTCAATAATTGCATGATGTTCAAATCGCCCACATCAATCATGAGTTGCATGTATTGGGTAAATAAATAATCGCCTACTAAAATGCTTGCTTTGCTTCCCCAAATGGTATTGGCGGTCTCGCGCCCGCGACGAAGGGTTGATTCATCAATGACATCGTCATGTAACAGCGTTGCAGTATGGAAAAATTCAATCATCGCCGCGAGCGAAATATGGTGGTGCCCGCTGTAATCACAGGCACGACTGGCCAATAACACGATGAGGGGGCGCAAACGTTTTCCGCCACTTTGCACGATGTGATTGGCTAGATCATCAATTAAACCACCTTGTGATTCAATTTTATCGATAATCAATGCATTAACGGCATCAAAATCGTGGTTCACTAGTGCGCGAAGACGCTGAATGGTCATGGTGTGTTCCAATGAATAGAATGTATGAATCGTAAGCGGGTGGCTTGGTTGCTGTCAAGGCTCGCGGCTATCATACTGGTCTTTTTCATGTATCCAGGATCTAGCAGTCGATGCCAGGAAGCGATATGATGTTAGCCTGAATCACATTTGGATGTGTAGGAGTATGAACGTATGATTGGAAAACAGAAGAAAGTAATATTGGCCGGAGCCATTGGCAATGCATTAGAGTGGTATGATTTCACTATTTATGCATTCTTTGTTCCAATGATTGCCATGCAATTTTTCCCAAACGAAGATCCATTTCTATCCCTTTTAGCAACGTTCGGTGTTTTTGCAGTCGGTTTTTTAGTGCGACCTCTAGGGGCTATCCTGTTTGGTTATATTGGGGATCATGCGGGGCGCAAAAAAGCGTTGGTCCTGTCCATGATCATGATGTCATTCCCTACCTTTTTAATCGGTATATTGCCTAATTACCACTCCATTGGCGTCATGGCGCCGATATTGCTCATTGCGTTACGCATTATTCAAGGGTTAGCGGTCAGTGGGGAATTAACAACGGCAACTGTTTTCTTGATTGAGCATGCTGATTTGAATAAACGCGGTGTTGCCGGGAGTTTAGCCATGGCTGGCGCACTATTTGGAATGGTATTAAGCGCTATATTTGCAACGAGCATGAGTGAATTCGTGAGTGATACGCAGTTAGCCGCCTGGGGATGGCGTATTCCTTTTTTACTGGGTGGGTTGATTGGTGTATTCGGTTTAATTGTACGATTACGTGCCGTTGATCCTGCGGTGTATGAACAAGCGCAGGAAACGATAAAAGCGGCAGAACAACCCAGCTCTGTTGCGAGTCATATTTCCAGCTTGAATTACCGTACATTATTAATAGGTGTCTTCTTAACGTCGATTATGGCGGTTGCAAACTATTACCTTATTGCGTACTTCAATACATTTTTGGTGGAAACACAAGGATTGGCGTTGAGACCTGTGATGGTGGTGAATACCATCGCCATTGGTATACAAGTCATCATGACCGTACTCATGGGGCGTGCATCAGACTATTTAGGAAGGCAGGCGGTATTGGCTGCGGGCATGTTAAGCCTGGCCGTGTTGATTTATCCTATATTTTGGCTGTTGATGCAACATGATATTTATTTGGTATTCGTAGGGGAGGCCTTGTTTGCATTGGCGGCAGGCGCGCTGACCGGTGTTATTCCCACAACGCTTGCTGAATTATTTGATACGCATCATCGTAACATGGGCATATCCATTAGTTATAATGTTGCCTTGGCTTTATTTGGTGGGACAGCGCCGTTAGTTGCCATTGCTTTAGTTGCTAACACGCACAATGTATTTGCACCTGCATGGTACTTAATGGGGTTCGCAATGATTGCCTTTTTATCATTGTTAGCTTTAGGGAGGCATTCACCGCAATTTTCACGGCGGATGAAATGTGATGAAATAATGGGGATGACGGCTGCCAGTTAACCGCCTCTACTTCATTCCTCGTTTATTTGTGATGAAGTGGGGGGGAGTTACATATATCTTGTAAAAAAAGATGGTTTTCAACGCTCGTAAGGTTTACAATATTAACTTCGGGGCCTATAGCTCAGTTGGTTAGAGC
>DNVL01000133.1 GCA_003507515.1 Legionella sp. | reverse complement strand
ATGCTTCTGATGCATATTAAAGTCCTTTTTTTTATTTGAATGAAAACAACGTTTATATCCTACCTCTTATTCGGCCCCATGCCCAGCCCAACAGCTCATGCCAAGCAAGATTTGCAGATACAAAATGAATGGGATGAGGCAACCAATCTCTCGGCCAATCGATGGCGCTGTCATAAGGATAGTCAGAGGGCGCGGCAATGGGCTTTAAGCCTTGCTTTTCGCACAAAGCCATTGCGCGAGGCATGTGAAGCGATGATGTCACCAGATAAAAAGGCGTTTGTTGCACCCAGCGCTTGATGGCAATGGCTTCATCCGCGGTATTAATGGATTGCGTTTCCAACACCACGTGTTCCGCTGGAATGCCAAACCACGCCGCCAAAGCGCCCAAATGACCCGCCTCGGTCTTCTGTGCATCCCTATCCCCACCACCGGATAACAGCAATGTGGCCGAAGGCAACTGCCGATACAGGCGTACGCCTTCCACCATGCGCTTGATGCTGGCGATACTCAATAGATGATTCGCGGGTGCATTCACCCCCTTCCGTTGCCCTCCTCCCAACACCACCACCCAATGGACGGCCGGATTTGCTTGCGTAACAACCGGGTATTGGCTCGACCAGTATCGAATCATAGCGCTTGGGATCATGCGTGTACTCAACAATAAAAAACCAATCAACACCACAAAAAATCCCACACGCAGTGCGCGGCTATCACCCAGCAGGCAAAGACACGCCAGTAAAGTGGCAAACAACGAAAACCCAATAAAATACGGGTTTAAAATAGACTCTAACACATGCCTTATCATCGCATAATCCATCTCGCAATCCTTGTATTGATAACACAAAAGACATCTTAAGCGTTATCGAACCCTTCTCATCAAATACACCCCCAGCAGCGCAAACAAGCACGTTGGCGCCAACGCCGCTAACTCTGGCGAGAATTGATAGACCTGGCTTACCGATCCTAAAAAACGATTGATGATGTGAAAACCAAACCCAACGGTGATACCCGCCAACAACTTAGAACCCATGGTGGATGAGCGCAGGGGCCCAAAAATAAACGGAATAGCCAACATCATCATCACCACCGTGGTCAAGGGTTGAATCACCCGTTGCCAAAAAACAAGGACATAATTCGATGCCGCTTGATGGTTTTTTTTCTGTACATGGATGTACCGATACAAACCCTGCAAGGTCATTTCGTCTGGCTCAACCCCGCTCACGCTTAAAATGCTGGCATTCAGTGGCACGTCCCATTGCATCGTTTGCGTATGCAGCGCTCGCGTGCTGTCATCCGATATATCCGTTTCGGCAACATCATGGGCCATCCAAATCCCTTGAACATAATCAATATGGTCTATTTTTCGAGCCATGCGAAGACGATGGGTCTCGTCGAAGTGAAATTGATACACGTGCTCGAGGCGGTTGTTGGGTAAAATCGTGCCGATATGAATGAAATCATTTTGATGACGCATCCACACCCCCTTCGCGGTCCGCAAGGCCTCGCCACCACTGAGCGCTTCCATCCGCCCATCATTCGCTAGACGAACCATTTTGGGCATCAAGGTTTCACTCACTAAGGTCACGAGAACAATCACGAGCACCGCCACTTTGAACACAGCCAACGTGACTTGTCCAATGGACATGCCGGCAGCGCGCATCACCACCAACTCATGATGGCTTGCCATGATACCGAGCCCAATTAAACAACCTATCAAACAAGCCATTGGAAAAAACAAATACACCTCATAAGGCATTTGCAAAAAAACAAACAACGCGGCTTGCACAATGCCATAATCGCCTTTGCCCAAGCTGTCTAATTGGTTAACAAATAAAATAAACACCTGTAGTCCAGCTAACATCAAGGTCACCATCGCGATAGATGCCAACACCGTCTTCGCAATATAGCGCTCTAAAATTTTCATGATAATTTCACTTGATTACGCCATATCAACAACAAGCCAATCAATGCAACCAGCAAATGAATCCACCACATCCCCAACCACAAGGGTGTTTTACCCATGGCTAACCAATCGCGCGCAATAAACATTAAATTCGCATACACAATATACAATACAATGGCCGGTAGCAATTTAGCATATTTCCCTGAGCGGGCATTGACCCGGCTCAGGGGCACCCCAACCAACGTCAACGTCAGCACCATTAAGGGCACCGAAAGCCGCCATTGCAACTCTGCCGCTTTCGCGCGATTGGGGTTATCTAGCGGCCATAAAAGGGCCGTAGGCAGCGTGCGTAGATCCGCTTTGACGCTCACGGTGGGGTGCGGCAAACGCGCTTTGTAGGTCATGAAATGCGCCACCTGATAATCAGTTTTCCCAGGAACCCCTTGGTATTTATGGCCGTTTTCCAATACAACATAGTCTTCAAAGGTCTTTTTATCCATTTCTGCCCGTGCCTGTTCAGCCCACAACAAATCCCACTGTTCTTCCTCATTCTTCAGTGTGCTCTGCGCAAAAAAAATATTTTTGGCAACCGTGTGATCACGGTTCATGGATTCCACATAAAAAATTTGTTGACCCCCAGGCACGGTGTTAAACCGCCCAGGCGCGATAGTTTGTATCAAGGTTTGAATGCCCGTTGTGCGCAGCAATGTTGCGCGTGCGGTGGCAATCAACGGGCTGCCCCATAGCATAATGATAAGCACCAACAATGCGACCACAGACGCCATGATAAAGCTATGGTTTAACAAGCGCCCAGGCCCATAGCCACATGCTTGCAGAACCGTCATCTCACTTTCAGCATACATTCGACCATAAGCTACCAACAGAGACACGTAAAATCCCAGTGGCAATAAGAGACTCAATAAATTGGGCAGCTCAAGCATCATTAACTTCATGATAAACACGCCGGGAATTTGTCCGCTAGCCGCCCGGTTTAAATAAAGCACCAATTGATTGCTCATGAAAATCAAGAGCAAAATAGAGGTCAATGCGACCAAGGTAACAAACACCTCTTTGCTTAAATATCGAAAAATCAGCACACGCGGCCTTAACGTATAGAATTCTTAAGAAACTAGACGTAAAATAACATTTTTTGCATGCCACCGGAAGCAATCATGAATTACAGACTGACCTCGACCCCTGCGTTAACGAATAGCGAATGCCTTGTTCTAGGCCTTTGTGGAAGCACTGATTTACCTGATTTTGCGCAAGCCCTTGATCAACAGCACGGTGGTGTGATAACCCTGATGGCCAAGAAACTGACCGACCCAGGCGACATGGCCTGGCACACCGACGTCAGTGGCCATCGACTCCTGTTCATTCAATGTGGCGAGAAAGACGCTTATACAGCGAGAAGTTTAACCCAGCGAATCGCTGAAACAGCGCAAACCCTACTGAAACAACGCATGACCTCAGCAACCCTTTGCTTTCCGCAATTGACAAGCCACACGCCAGACTGGCAGCTTCAACACATACTGTTAAACATGCAAGCACAGCGATATCAATTGCTACCCTTTAAAACAAAGAAAAACACGCCACACCGATTGAAATCAATCGATATATTCCTCCCAGGGGCAAGCCCCGCCACTCTGCAAACCGCTCAGGCCATAGCACAAGCCATCGACTGGGCACGAACACTGGCTAATTTTCCAGCCAATATTTGCACGCCAACTTATTTAGCGCAACAAGCCACCCAATTAGCCCTTCAACAATCAAAAATAGACGTGAAAGTACTCAATCGTGAGCAAATGCAAGCGATGGGCATGGGCGCCCTGCTCGCCGTGGCCCAAGGCAGCCACGAACCGCCACAGCTCATTGAATTAAAATACCATGGGGCAGGCAATGATTCCCCCCCGGTCGTGCTGGTGGGCAAAGGCATCACCTTTGATGCAGGCGGCATCTCGCTCAAACCTGCAGATGGCATGAATGAGATGAAATATGACATGGCGGGAGCCGCCAGTGTGTTGGGCACGTTAAAGGCCTGTGCGTTGCTTCATTTACCCATCAACGTGGTGGGTTTATTAGCCTGCGCGGAAAACATGCCCGGTGGAGGCGCGGTCAAGCCAGGCGACATCATCACCACCCTATCGGGGCAAACGGTTGAAATCATCAACACCGATGCCGAAGGACGCCTGGTATTGGCCGATGCACTCACGTATGCGGAACGCTTCAAGCCACGCATGGTCATTGACATTGCCACCCTCACGGGGGCTGTGATCGTCGCGTTGGGTTATCATACCACTGGCGTCATGACGAACGATGGCGAGCTGGCCGAATGCATTTTAAATGCATCTCGCGACAGCGATGATCCGGCATGGCGATTGCCGATGGATGAGCCTTATCAAAGCGCTCTAGACAGCCCCATTGCAGACATGATCAATGCCTCGTTCGATCGCAGCGCCGGCAGCATCACGGGTGCATGCTTTTTATCACGATTTACCGGTAAATACCGCTGGGCGCATTTGGACATCGCAGGAACAGCTTGGGTATCGGGCAAGAGCCGGAATGCAACCGGCCGACCCGTCGCCTTGCTCGTACAATTATTGCGCGATCTCACCCATGCGCGTTGATTTTTATTCATTAAACAACCCCGAGCCACAAGCAGCAAAGCTTGTGGCCTGTCGTCTGATTGAAAAAGCGTATCAACGCGGCCATCGCGTCTTTGTATTCTGCGAAAACGCAACCGATGCAGCCGAACTGGATGAACTGTTGTGGACCTACAAAGACGACAGCTTTATCCCACATCACTTGCAAGGCGAAGGACCGGAACCCCCACCACCCGTACAAATTGGCTTTGGTCCTGAGCCCCGTGGATTCAATGATATTTTGCTGAACATGGCACCCACAATCCCCCCTTTTCACGCACGTTTTCGCCGCATTATGGAGATTGTTCTGGATGAGGATGCAGCGAAGGAGCTTAGCCGACAGCATTATCGAGAATATCGTCAGAAAAAATTTGAATTGCACACCCACGCAATTGACGCATTAAGCAAATGAGGTTCTGTTCATGACTCTATTCGTATTTGACATCGAAACCATTCCAGACGTTACCGCCGGCCGCACATTATATCACCTAGACGGTCTTTCTGATGAAGACACAGCCACCGCCATGTTTGCACTCAGGCGAGCTAAAGTGGGGCATGATTTTTTACCACATTATTTGCAGAAAGCCGTTGCCATTTCGCTCGTCATGGTGTGCGGTAATCAATTTAAAGTATGGTCCTTAGGGGATGCGCAAGCGGATGAAAAAGAACTGATCACGCGCTTTTTCAAAGGCATTGACAAACACACCCCCACATTGGTCAGTTGGAACGGCAGCGGGTTTGATTTACCGGTATTGCATTACCGCGCACTGATGCATGGGATTGCAGCGCCCACCTATTGGGAGGCAGGCGAACACCAGCAACCCTTCAAATGGAACAATTATTTAAACCGGTTTCATTATCGCCACCTTGATCTCATGGACGTTTTGGCCGGCTATCAAAACAAAGCTTTTGCACCCTTAGACGACATTGCAACCCTGCTGGGTTTTCCGGGCAAAATGGGGATGAGTGGATCTAAAGTGTGGGGCGAATACCAAGCGGGCAACATCCAGGGGATCCGCAATTATTGTGAAACCGATGTGCTCAACACGTATTGCGTGTATCTGCGCTTTGAGCGCATGCGTGGCGTGATAAATCCTGCAGAATATGAAGCCGCACTCGACATAATGAAACACGCCTTGGCTGACGAGAAAGGTAAACCTCATTTGCAGGAATTCTTAAGCCACTTCCTCACCACCGCTTGATCTGAAAAAACCAACCGGTCTGAACCCACCTGTTGATAACATTCATGCCCTTTGCCTGCAATTAAAACAATGTCTTTAGGTGAGGCTTGGCTCAATGCATAGTGAATAGCCGCTTCTCGGTCGGCTATCTGAACCGCTTGCACCCGAGCCAACACGCCTGTGGCTATCTCGAGAAGAATAGCGTCAGGATCTTCACCTCGGGGGTTATCCGACGTTAACACGACTTCATCCGCATACTGGCTTGCAATGCGCCCCATCATGGGCCGTTTCGCGCGGTCGCGGTCTCCCCCGCAACCCAACACAGCCCACAAACGGCCTTCTTTTAATTGGGTTAACGTGGTCAACACCTTCTCGAGTGCATCAGGGGTGTGCGCATAATCTACGATCACACAGGGTGCATCACAAACCCACTCCATTCGACCGGGCGATGCATCCAACATCGCCATCACGCGAATAACATCATCTATTGGATAGCCACTGGCCATCAAACTCGAAAACACCGCCAGGCTGTTATACACATTAAACGCGCCCAATGTTTTAACACGAACGGCATGCGTACCCCACGGTGAAATGACATCAAAGGTGCTACCCGACATGCTGATGCAAACATTCACTGCGCGTACTGATGCCCCTTCATGGAGACCGTAGGTGAGCGCTTGACACGTTTCTGGCAATGCGCTCAACATCTGCGGGCTATAGGCATCATCG
>DNVL01000010.1 GCA_003507515.1 Legionella sp. | reverse complement strand
ATCAATTACAGGAAGCGCAAGATTTAAATTCAGACGATCTGGACACACCTGAAGATCGCAGCCTTGTCGAGGAGGTGTGCGCTGCGTTTGAAAATTATCTTTGCAATGGTGGGGGCTGGATTCTCAATCGCACGCAGAAGGAATCGGCTGAATTGTTTTTGCTGATACGGCAGCATCAATATACGACTCGCAAACAGAATCCACGCCAGTACGAAGAAAGATTGAGGGATATTAGAAAAGGAATATCGAACCTGATCGAGAAAAATCCTGATCCGTTTCATTTCCTGATTTCTGGCATCACGCGTTATGAAGACTATTTTAACGCGCTGCCTTACGTCATCCGGATCGAGGACGAGGCCAATCCTGCTTGGGTTGTGCATGCGGACAACCCATTTAATGATGAGGCATTAGATGAGAAAATCGGTGAGAATATCGAGCTAACCATCGAAGAAATCAGGGATCTTGCTTACACGCGGCCAGGTTTTTTCTCCTCTGCTCGTACGCAGGAATCCATTGTGACTTATTGTGGGCATAATATTGTCGATAATCAGACCGTTCTGCCGTTCAGGTCGTCTGCAAATGCCATTAACTTGGATACCGGTGCTTTTTGTCGAAATGGATTTGTAGTGGTTAATCATTCTCTGCATACTGCCAAAATGGTCGCTGCTCCGAGTATTTCATCAAAACATGCGGGTGAGCTAGAGATGTTCGCTGCAGACATAAACAATTATCTTGAAGCGATGCAACTCAGGTCGTGTAACATCGGCTTTTCAAGTCGGATCTAACCCATCCCCTTTTTTAGATCGGAGGTATTATGCCTGATGAATAGTGCATTAAAAACAAAAGCAGCCCTTGTGGCTTTGGACTATCTGGATGATATCCAGCTCATTGGTGTGGGCACGGGCTCGACGGTGAATTGTTTTATTGATGCGTTGGCGAGAATACAACATCGCATTGATGCATGCGTCGCCAGCTCACTGGTGACTGAATCTCGTTTGCGAGCCTTGGGCATTCCAGTCATCGATTTAAATATGGCCGGTGAATTACCGATTTATATCGATGGCGCAGACGAGGTTAATGCACGCTGTGAGATGATCAAGGGCGGCGGCGGGGCATTGACACGAGAAAAAGTCCTGGCGTCTGTTGCTGAGCAATTTATCTGCATTGTGGATGAAACCAAATGGGTAAAACAATTGGGCGCTTACCCGATTGCTGTCGAAGTCATTCCCATGGCGCGTAGCTTTGTGGCGCGAGAGCTGGTGAAGTTAGGAGGGGATCCTGTGTATCGTCAAGGGTTTGTCACGGACAATGGCAACGTCATCTTGGATGTACATCACATGGCCTTAGGCTGTTTGCCCATGACCCTGGAAGATCTCATCAATAGCATTCCGGGCGTGGTTGAGAATGGCATCTTTGGACATCGCCTGGCCGATCGCGTGTTGGTGTCGGGTGGTGCTGGGGTTACGACGCACTCTGCTCTCTGAGTTCAAGCCATATTGCATTTAATATGGCAAAACTACAGGCCAATCCGGTTCCTAATATCCACGCAAAATACCACATGTTCTGCTCTCCTAATAGGCTGTGTCTTCGTTGTCAATAATGGTCTGTTCGGTGATTTTCCCCCGCAATACTCGGTAAACCCAGGCCGTGTATAGGAGTATGATGGGCATGAAAATAGCGGTTCCCACCAGCATGATGAACAGCGTGAGTTGGCTGGATGAGCCATCCCAAACCGTCAGGCTTTGTTCAGGATGCGTTGAGGACGGCAAAATGAATGGGAACATGCTGATCCCTACGGTTGCGATAATCCCAATGACGGATGTGGCACTTAACACAAAGGCAACACGCGCAAAACGAGCCAGTGCGAAAGCAAGTCCTGCGGATACGATCCCAAGCACTGGCACGCATTGTGTCAGGGGCATGGTTTGGTAATTCATGAACCAGGCATGTGTTCCGCGAACCACTTGTTTGTAGAGTGGATTGGAGGGGCCGTCATGGGGCATGATACTGGCTAAGGAGTAGCCATCAATGCCTAGATAAAGCCACACGCCCCCAGCACTAAAGAGAAGGATGGTCAGTGCCGCACTAACGCGACCCGCAAGGATGCTGCGCGTTTGAATGATATCCTGGGTTTTTACATTTAAGAAAAAAGCGCCGTGCATCGCCAGCATGGTCACGGACAGCAATCCGCACAGCAATGCAAAGGGATTGAGAAGCTCAAAAAACGTGCCGGTGTAAAAGGGGCGTAAACTGACATCAAAATGAAAGGGAATGCCTTGCAATACATTGCCCATGGCCACGCCGAAGATGAGGGCGGGCACAAAGCCACCCACAAAAAGCGCCCAATCCCAAGTCGTACGCCAGGAGGGATTGGCCATTTTTGAGCGGTATTTAAAGCCTACGGGCCGCAAAATCAACGCCAGCAAGACCAATAGCATCGCCAAATAAAAACCTGAAAAAGAGACGGCATAGAGCGTGGGCCAGGCGGCAAAGATGGCGCCGCCGCCCAATATAAACCAGACCTGATTGCCTTCCCAGGTGGGCGCGATGCTGTTGATGAGCACGCGTCGCTCAAGATCGGTTTTGCCAAGCCATGGCAACCACATCGCCACGCCCAAATCAAACCCGTCCATGACCGCAAACCCTATGAGCAGGACGCCCAAGAGAAGCCACCAGATAACCCGTAATGTTTCGTAATCGATAGGCATTGTGATACTCCTAGTGTGCTGTGTTGTCTGGACCGAGACGGATGTATTTCACCATGAGGTAAATTTCAACAATGGCAAGCACGGTATAAAAAACAAAAAAGCTGGTTAATGACGTGAGCAGTTGCCCCACATTGACGGATGATGTGGCCATTGCGGTGGGCAATATGCCTTGTACAGCCCAGGGCTGGCGACCATATTCGGCCACCACCCACCCGAGTTCTGCTGCAATCCAAGGCAGGGGAAGCGCCCAAAAGGCAAGGTGGAGATACCAGCGGGAGGTGTGTAATTTTCGAACGACCGACAAGTAAAACCCAACGGCAAACAACAGGATAAAAAACAAGCCACAGGCCACCATGATGCGGAATGAGAAAAATAAGGTCATCACATGCGGTTTTAAGGACTCGGCTGCGAGATTGATTTGCTCATCGGTTGCGTCCATCACGTTTTCGGTGTGTTTTTTCAGTAACAAGCTGTAGCCTAAATATTTCTCATGGGCCATGAAGTCCGCTTTGGCTTGCAGATCATTGGGATTTTTCTGCAATCGGGTTAAGGCTTCATAGGCTATCATGCCGTCTCGAATGCGCTCTTTCCCCTGTTCAACCAGCTCAAAGATACCTTCCACGGGTTGATTTAACGAGCGAGTAGCAATCAAGCCGAGTACATAGGGGATATCAATGGCGTAGTCCGTTTTCATTGTTTTTTCGTTAGGGATCCCGATCAAGGTTAAGCTGGCCGGTGCTTTTTCGGTGTGCCACATGGCCTCCATGCCTGCTATCTTCATTTTTTGGTTGTTATTGGCCACATATCCGCTTTCATCACCCAAGACCACCACCGAGAGGGCGGAAGCCAATCCAAAAGAGACGGCTACGGTCATGGAGCGTTTAGCAAATTCGACATTTCGATTGCGAAGCAGAAAATAGGCGCTAATGGCCAATACAAAGATAGAGCCTGTGACATAGCCGGCGCTGATGGTGTGCACGAATTTGGCTTGCGCGACCGGGTTAAAGATAATGTCTGCAAAGTGAGTCACTTCCATGCGCATGGTTTGATAATTAAAAGCAGCGCCCACGGGGTTTTGCATCCAACCGTTAGCAATTAAAATCCAAAGCGCCGAGAAATTGGTGGCAATGGCCAGGAGCCAGGTGCACGTTAAATGCTGCAGGCGCGTTAATTTATCCCAACCAAAGAAAAACAACCCCACGAAGGTCGCTTCTAAAAAGAAAGACATCAATCCTTCCAACGCCAATGGTGCGCCAAACACATCGCCGACGTAATGGGAGTAGTAGGACCAATTGGTTCCAAACTGGAATTCCATGGTCAATCCTGTGGCGACTCCAAGCACGAAATTAATGCCGAATAATAGTCCCCAATACTTGACCATTTGTCGCCAGATGGTACGCCCTGTCATCACATAGACCGTTTCCATGATGCCTAGAAGAACAGAGAGCCCAAGCGTAAGGGGCACAAATAGAAAATGATAGAGCGCAGTTAAAGCAAATTGCAACCGGGATAAATCAACGACATCAGTGCCTGGAATCATACATTAGCCTTGTTTGTGTGTTTGGGAACGAAGAGATGACGCAGGCGTCATTTCCGATGGTGCGTGTGTGGGTTGTGTAGACTGTTGCGCCGGCATGATGCCAAACAGCCATTGAGATGCTTGCGTCGTGTTTCTTTCAGCCCCCTTGAAACACACGACCCACAGTAGCACTAACAATATGCCTTTGATGACGAGGGTGAATTGAATATCGTGTGCGAATCGTTTCATGGATTGACCGAGATGCATGAGTATTAAACAATGTTGTGATTATAATGAAAATAGCAACATAAATCCAGTGAATATTCAGTTGCTAGACGTTGGAATGATAGCTATAGTTAATCTGAGTCTCACTATCAAGGAAGAAAATCATGGGTACAATACTGTTAATTTTATTGATATTGCTATTGCTGGGCGGCTTGCCTACATGGGGCTATAGCAAAAGCTGGGGGTATGGTCCAACCGGTTTGATTGGAACGATCCTGGTCATTTATTTAATCCTCGTGTTGCTAGGACAAGTATCAATTGGCTTTCACTAGATTCCTCTTCTGAAGCCCTGTGATGGCGACGTCTTCGCGAGAGCAGGGATTTTGTTCAGTTATCGGTCAATGCGCTTCATCCCAGTTTTGTCCTATCCCAATGGAAACCCGCAAGGGCACGGATAGCGTGACCGTCTCCTCCATCCTTAAACGAATGGCTTCACGAGCCGACTCGATGGCATCATTGCGTACTTCAAACACCAGCTCATCGTGTACCTGCATGATCATGCGTGCATCGGGGCGGGTTTGTTGATCTTGCCAACGCGCCACCGCCAACATGGCTTTTTTTATGATGTCCGCAGCACTCCCTTGCATGGGCGCATTGATAGCTGTGCGTTCAGCGGCTTTTTGTCGCATGGCATTGCGCG
>DNVL01000100.1:3464-4141 GCA_003507515.1 Legionella sp. | reverse complement strand
TGCGGCCCCATCCAATGCCTGCTCACAATGGATTAAGAACTGATCATATGCCGCGGACGTTTGGGCATCAGCAAAGCAGCGATAACTGGAAAGGGCCTTTTTCTTGGCAAAAGCAACATCTGCTTGCGTCATGACATGATCTAAAATAACCGAGCCCGTTTGGCTGTGTAAGGCAACGAACGTATCATGCAACATCATGGCGATCTCCGTTTCATTAACAGTGCTTTAACGAATAGGCTACGGATAGGAAAAAAGCAAGCGTTCATGGTAAATATTTACCGATGCAACGGATAGGCTTGATCTTAAAGAAAATGATGATGGGCTACGAAGCCACGTCGAATGGTGATAGACCTACCCCCCGGTTTTTATCTATGCAACAACGCCGTAATTCTGGCATAATGGCTACCAGATGGTCTGTAATTTCTTCAATGAAACAGCGTGCGGCGTAATCATATGATCACCTTTCGCTTCCCATAATGTGATTGATGTCACACTCACGCCAACCCGTTTTGCAAACTCATTTTTAGTGAGTTGTAACTGGGTACGTTTTTCTAAAATAGCATGTCCCGTCAGGCGTTTTGGAAAGTCCATGGGGATACGATTCAATCCCGCAGGTCGTGGATGACTTGCAGGTTCTTCATTCGTTTCAAAGTTAAATAAATCCGTAAATGCTGTAT
>DNVL01000100.1:0-3427 GCA_003507515.1 Legionella sp. | reverse complement strand
ATGCTTACACATCGTAGCATCGTCAGGACAATCACAACTTAGCTTGAAATCATGTGACAAAGGGAATAAGCCACCATCGGGATGACACACCACGTCCATAACACCCGTTGATAATTTTCCAGACAGTAAATCCAGTAACGAACTGATTTTACCCATGCAATTATTTTTAATAGTATGCCATTTTTCACGCACCAATGGTTTAATCGCAATCGTGATATTGTAGATCGAACTGCCAGACACCATGGCCTTAACGATCCCTTCGTTGATTTCAAGATGACAGACCGAACCATTGCGGACATAAGTGCGCCCTCTCGGTAATCGATTATCATGATCACAGAACGATTCCATGTGGGAGCACCAGGCTTTGCCCCAAAATGTACGTGCAATCGTGCGACCTTGAATTTCAATCGGTTGAATCGCATGACCTTTCTTTTTTAATTGTTGCATTTTCTTGGCAGCTGTCGCGCGTCGTTTAGCAACAGGAACATAAGGTGCCCATCTCATACGGCTATTTCCTCATTCATCATTTGATTGATATCCAGGCGAACTAAATCAAGCAATTGTTTATCATTCATTTCAGTCAACAGCGATTCCCCGCTTACTTGTAGCACATCCGTAGCCAACGATACTTTCTCAGTAATCAATTGATCTATTTTTTCTTCAATGGTGCCTTTGCATATCATTTTATGCACCAGGACATTGCGTTTTTGCCCGATACGAAAAGCACGATCCGTCGCCTGATTTTCAACAGCCGGATTCCACCAACGATCAAAATGAATCACGTGACTCGCAGCGGTTAAATTAAGTCCCGTGCCCCCTGCTTTCAAAGACAATACAAAAAACGGCGGACCTTGTTCATCTTGAAATTGTGAAACCAGTTCTTTTCGTTTTGTAACTGGCGTTCCTCCGTGCAATATCAAGCCGGCAGATCCAAAACGCTGCTCTAGAAATGCTGCAATGGGCACTGTCATCTCTCGGTATTGGGTGAAGATCAATACCTTTTCTTGTCTTGTTGCTATTTCATCGTATAGGTAAGCTAACCGTTCAAACTTACCGCTTCTCTTTTCATGATAATCTTTATCGCCAAGCAGTTGCCCGGGATGATTACAAATTTGCTTAAAGCGTGTCAAATAAGCTAAGACCAACCCTTTTCGTTGAATACTCGTTCCTGTGGATTCCAATGCACGTTTCATGTCAACGACGGCTTGTGTATACAATGCCAGTTGCTCTTTGGTTAATGCACACCATGCTTTCATTTCTGTTTTATCCGGCAAATCGTTAATAATCGATTTATCCGTTTTTAATCGCCGTAAAAGGTAAGGTTGAACCAATTGACGCAACGGTGCATAAGAGGCTTTGTCGTTATTTTCAATCGATTTGATAAATTGCTTAAATCGGCTGCTTGTTCCTAATAATCCTGGACAAATAAAATCATAGAGCGACCATAAATCTCCCAAACGATTTTCAATCGGTGTTCCTGTTAAAGCGACTTTGGCATGCCCTTTTAGGGTCTTTGTTAATTTGGTTTGTTCTGATGTGGGATTTTTAATCGCTTGCGCTTCATCTAAAATAACCAGATGCCAATTCATTTCGGTTAACCAACGTTGCCGTTGCAACATGCCGTAAGTAATCACCACCAAATCCCATTGACTTAGCAGCTGTGCTGCATTGGCAGCAATACCTTCTAAATCATTACGATTTAACTCTGAAGGATGGAGAAACAAAGCCTTCAACGTGGGTGCGAAGCGTTGAATTTCAGACTTCCAATTACCTAACAGAGACGCTGGTAACACAAGGAGGCTCGGTTTATTCAACTGCTTTTTCTTTTGAATCAGCAGCAATGAAATCACCTGAATCGTTTTTCCAAGACCCATGTCATCCGCAAGACACGCGCCTAAACCTAACTCAGTTAATAAATCCAGCCAATTCACCCCTATCGCCTGATACGGTCTGAGCGTTGCTTTTAATTCGGAACCATGCTGTTTCGTTTGAATGGTTTCTGGATGACGAATATTTTCCAATACAGCACGCAATGATTCACTGGCCTCCACTGTTGACCACTCATGCCATTCTTCTGAGAAATCAGTATCCGCTAAATCACGTCCAACACCGGCTAATAGCCTCATGCCTTCAATAAACGACAGCCCATCGCCCACTTGTTTCTGTACGGATTGCCAATGATCCAATGCTTGCTGCAATTTATCTTTGTCAATTTCAACATACTGCCCGCGCAACATCATTAAGCCTGTTTCGGATTGATAAATAGCATCCAATTCTTCTCGGCTTAACGGCTCGCCATCAATGGCGACCGTTACATTGAAATGAAGTAATGTATCCGCCGATAAAAGTGTATTCTTTTTCCCACCAATATTAACTTGCACCCGTGGTTTTAAACGTTTCTTCCACCAGTTAGGACATTTTACAATTAAGCCAGCCGCTTCTAATTGCGGAATAGATTGAAGCAATTGATAGGCTTCACTAGGCGTCCAGGCCATGGGGTGATAAATATCATGGCTATCCAGAACCTCGCGCACCCACTCACATTGAATGGCCGCCTCATGAATTGGTTTTAATAAATGATAAAGCGCCAATTTATTCGTACTGCCTGCGTATTCTTGAAGCGCATGGCGAAGTGGTTTGTGTTGTATATCGCGTGAGCCGGTAAGACTTGCCGCATACGTTGCAATAAAAGCAAAGGGATAATCGGGATCTTGCTTGTTTTCAGCCAAGTTAAAACACACACGGCCTACTTGTTGCCAATCAGGCAGGTATATTTTTAAAAAACCTGCAACACCTTCTGAGTTAGACGAAATTAATTTTCGACACCATGCATCAAAAGATAACCAAATCGATGTTAATAGTGACGTTGTCAGGTACTCACCTCCTGGCATCGGCGGTATTTTTAAAAGCCACTCTTGACGTATCGTTTCATCAGGTGGTGGAATCACGTCCATGATGTTCTGGTCGCTAGACGCATGATGACAAAGCAGGGCGGCATACATGGCGATATAATTTCGCCAGTATTTCAGTGCCAAAGACCAACTGTTATCTATTTTTGCGGTCAATAATTGCAACAAGCCCTGTTCTTGAGATTGCAAAAAAGCTTCAATAATAGGCGCCGGATGAACATCAGCATGGGAATTGGCTATATCCAAATGATAGGCAATATGCAAATACCCTGATGGAGTCAATATTAATCTGGCAATTGATTTAATCTCTTGTTCCACTTTTGACTACTTTATTTATACTGATTGAAAGCACGCAGTATAACAAAATAATCATCCATGAACGACAAGCCAATCTGTCTCTGGCGTTTTTGCATAAATAATAAATGTTCGATATTGGGTCTATCAGTTTTTACTCAAGATACTTTGACTGACTTTAGCACTCCAAGAGATGTCGTCCGGTTTAATACGCGCGCACCTAT
>DNVL01000241.1 GCA_003507515.1 Legionella sp. | reverse complement strand
TCGTGTGTCTTTCAAAAATAAACAGGTGATGACGGATGGATTATAAGGATTATTACAAGGTAATGGGGCTCACTCGAGAGGCCACACCGAAAGACATTAAATTGGCCTATAGGCGATTGGCACGAAAGTACCATCCTGATTTGAACAAAGACAAGGGTGCTGAGGAAAAATTCAAAGCATTGGGTGAGGCGTATGAGGCATTAAAAGACCCTGAAAAACGCAAAGTATATGATCAGTATGCGAGAGACTGGGAATTAAATAAACATGCGCAGCACTCGAGATCTCGCCCTAATCCCGCTTATGGCGATGCTGGGATGGGTGGTTTTCAATCGACAGAAGATTTTTTTGAATCGTTATTTGGTCAGCGCCCATTTCGTGAACAACATGCGAAGGGAGGCGATTTGGTTGGCAATGTCAGCATCAGTTTGGAAGAGGCGTATCAAGGCACTGTCAAGGAGTTACAACTTCCAGCAACCGGTCCATCACCCACAGGTACTCAAACGCTACGGGTAAAAATTCCTGCGGGCGTCAAATCAGGCCAACAACTGCGTTTGACGGGGCAAGGTCAAGCAGGGCCTGCGGGGGGTGCGAAAGGCGATCTGCTGTTAACTATCCAAGTCAATAAACACCCGTTATTTGATGTGATGAATCATGACGTGTATATCACCTTGCCTATCACTCCCTGGGAAGCTGCATTGGGCACCCAGGTGATGGTGCCCACATTGGGCGGCAAGGTGGATTTAAAAATACCGGCAGGTTCCCAAGGTGGCCAAACGTTGCGGCTAAAAAAGCGCGGTTTGCCAGGCGTCACACCGGGGGATCAATACATTCTCTTGAAGATTATTATTCCGCAGCCGACAACGGATGCAGCGCGTTCGCTCTACCAATCCATGGCAGAACAAATGCCGTTTAATCCACGCGAAAGTATGGGGGTGTAAGGATGGAACCATTTCAAGTGATAACCGGTGTATTGGTAGACGAACCTGACAAAATCCTTTCTTTTACGGACATTTGCCATGTGTATCAGATCCCTGAAGATACGTTAACAGAACTGCTAGAGCATGGCTTGTTGGGTCATGTCACAAAGCCCTTGGCCCAGGTTGATTTTGACTTGCACATGGTCCATCGGATTCAGTCTGCACGCCGTTTGCAAGGGGATCTAGGCGTGAATACCCCTGGCGTGGTGTTGGTCTTGGAATTACGAGATGCGCTGATGGCTCTGCGTTCTGAAATAGAGATTTTACGGCGGCATGTAGGGGATGTGTTGTGATGAAGTCGCTTCTTTTAGGCTTCGTCATGGTGTTGGTTGCATTGTTTGTATTGATCTATATCTTCCAGCGGCATTTGATTTTTTACCCGGACAAACAGGTACCGCTGCGCCATGCATTTCATGCAGAGGACATGCAGGACGTCACCTTGCAGACGGATGATGGTCTGTCGCTTCAAGCGTGGTATAAACCATCCACCCATGCGCGTCATCCTACCCTGCTTATTCTGCATGGAAATGCAGGCAATATGGGATCGCGCATGCCGTTGGCGCGCCCATTTCTTGACAAGGGATATGGCGTATTGTTATTGGAATACCGAGGGTATGGCGGCAATAAAGGCCAGCCAACGGAGCAGGGCTTGTATACGGATGCCAGGGCCGGCATGCGATTTTTGGAGCAACAGGGCGTTGGGTTCAATCAAATCGTGCTGTATGGAGAGTCGTTAGGCACGGGGGTGGCGACACAAATGGCCTACGAGCACCCTGTCTGCGCATTGATACTCCAGTCTCCCTTTGTGTCATTGACCGCCGTTGGGCGCTATCAATACCCGTGGATAGTCATCCCGCCAAAAGATAAATTTGATTCTTTTTCTCGCATGAAAGCCATCCACGTGCCCGTGCTGATGTTGCATGGTACAGCCGATACGGTGGTTCCTTATGCACAGGGTCGCGCATTGTTTAATCAATCCAATGGGCCCAAACAGTGGGTTGAGCTGCCCAATAAAGGCCATAGCGATCTATGGGACCCTGAATTTATTCATAACGTCGACCATTTTATTGCAACGCGATGTGGCATAGTTAAACGTTGACGGGCTCTATTGCAGCGGCTCCAGGCACGATCGGCTGGTTGATTCGAGTGCCGTGATAAAAGAAAAAAGCGCCTGAAAAACAGGATACAGCACCGCTAGCGCCCATGACCAGCGCTCCCATACCCGCCGTGCCCATCACCAGTGCGGTGAGTCCGAGCGCTACAGCTGCCGCACCTAAAATCAATGCAGCAGTACCCAGCAGTTGTAGGCTTAATCCATCTAATGGCAGGGTTGCTTGATTTAATTGGGTTGCTAGAGTCGCATGTCTCAAATCCATGCCATGTTGCCTGGCCCTTATCTCATCTAATGCAGCGTTTGCCGTGAGGAGACTCTCTTGAGCGCGAGTTAATTCTGATTGAACGTTGTTCAGAATAAGCGTTTGACGAGAGATTGTTTGTTCGAGCACGTTGATTGTATTGGAGTTCTCGGACAATCCTCGTTGAGCGGTTAATAATTCAGTTTTGACTTGATCGTCGGGATTTGCCGATAATACGGATTGGATCGTTTGAGTGAGAGCAGTGTATCGCGCGAATGTCTCAGTAGGGGGCCGAATATCATGATAATCTCTATCCTCATCATCTGAAGAAGCATAATCAATGTCGTGACATTGCCTTATGATGTCAGATAGCTGACGCGTGTATTCAGGAGAACGATCATGGATTTCAAAATAGGCTTTGGTGCTGGAGGCCTGACGCAATAATTGCTGCATTACTTCGGTCAATTCTTCAATTTCTTGCTCTATCAGAAGATTTTGCTGGGCTTCTGAAAGGCCTAGGGATAAGATCAATTGTTTTTTGAACAGGGTCTCAATGCGACGGATGGCGGTGATGTAGTTGGGCGCGTCATCGTTTAAAAGATTTGTCGCATGCGTGCATAGTGCCGCTATCATGTCTTCGAGTTGATGATTTAAATGCAGGTAATGCTGGGTGTCAGCGTCACGGCATTGCTGCATTTCTTTTATGTGCTTTCCTAGCTGTTTCTGCTTTTCTAACAAAGGCTCGTTTTTTTCAGGAATAAAAACCGCGTGAATGCGTTTGAGGTAAGCTGTGAAATCCAACGCGATATACGCTCCAATCTCTGGAGAAACGCAGCT
>DNVL01000128.1 GCA_003507515.1 Legionella sp. | reverse complement strand
CCTCTTAATGGCAAATCACTTGCCATTTATTCCTGTGACTTACACGCATGAAGGAAAAATAGAAGGATTGCTCTGTACGGAAGCCATTATTGCTGCGTTTAATATCGCTCAATTGATGTTACATGCCTCACAAAAAGAGGAGCGATGGGTGATTGAGCGCGATGCTACCCTTCGTGAATTTGTCTGCTCATTAGACAATCCGTTGCCATTTGACGGCAGAGCGACGTTGCCTGCGGGCATGTATAAACATTGCATTGATACGCCTACGCATTGGGAGGATCATGGTCAGTTGACGGTTCTCTCCATTCCAGAGCCTGATCTCAAATGCAAGGCGGATTGGCGCGAATTCAAGACTTCTTTAAAAGAAGTGGCTATGGAAAACACAGCACGATTTATTGAGTCACCTAAAGGCTCGTCTCAACATCATGATGTCAACCACTACTTTAGGTTCATACCTGGAGCAGAGTCACCCGTCTCGCCCCCACAAATGAGGATACGATCGGCATCCACATCGTCGATATCGCCTATTCAGCTGAATGAAGAGGGATCTCCGAGATCCAGGTTGAGAAGCAGTCCTATTTACTGTACATTTTTTACGAATAATCAGTCAGTCGAATCATCGCTCTTTTTAATGCCCGAATCAGCACCAGTGGATCATCATGAGAAGCTAGTCCCCTAGGGTGAGTTGTTCGTAATAGTGATATTTGGCCTGTTGGCCGTGCATGCTGTGGACATATTCAATGGAAATCAAAGTAAATTTTCTCGACAATTTAAGACTTGAAGCCAAGTTTGATGACTTTACCGTTATCGCCGACCAACCCATTCGCTATAAAGGGGATGGTTCCGCTCCGAGTCCTTTTGATTATTTTTTAGCGTCATCAGCCCTTTGTGCCGCCTATTTTATTAAGGTGTATTGTAGGGCCCGTGAGATTTCTACTGAAAACATTCGCTTATCGCAAAACAACATTGTTGATCCAGAAGATCGCTATCACCAAATCTTCCAAATTCAGGTCGAGCTACCCGATGATATTTCAGCCAAAGACAGAGAAGGTATTTTGCGCTCTATCGATCGTTGCACGGTCAAAAAAGTGGTGCAAACTGGGCCTGAATTTAAAATCGAAACCGTTGAAAACCTAGGCGCTGATGCCAATGCCATGCTGATGAGCCAGTCCATAGATGATCTGAACACCTTTATTTTGGGTAAAGACTTGCCCCTTGAGCAAACCATTAAAAACTTGACAGCCATGTTAGCTGATCTGGGGATGAAAATAGAAATATCTTCATGGCGCAACATTGTGCCTAATGTGTGGTCTTTGCATGTTCGTGATGCCGCCTCGCCTATGTGTTTCACTAACGGCAAAGGTGCTACAAAAGAAAGCGCTCTGTGTTCGGCCCTGGGTGAATTTATTGAGCGGTTGAGTAATAATTTTTTCTATAACGATCAATTTTTTGGTGTAGACATCGCCAATAGTGAATTTGTCCATTATCGCAATGAAAAGTGGTTTGTGTTAGAACAAGATGATGCGCTGCCAGCGGGCATCTTAGATGAATACTGTCTAAATATTTACAACCCAGATCATGAATTGCAAGGTTCGCACCTGATTGACACCAATTCTGGCAATAAAGAACGCGGTATTTGTACCATTCCTTATACCCGTAAGTCTGATGGAGAGACGGTATATTTCCCATCAAATCTCATTGAAAATTTATTTTTAAGCAACGGCATGAGTGCTGGCAACAACTTACAAGAGGCTTATGTGCAGTGCTTATCAGAAATCTTTGAGCGTGCCGTAAAACGTCAAATCATTGAGCAAGAAATAGTTTTGCCTGATGTGCCCATGAGCCTGCTTGAAAAGTATCCTAGCATTTTAGCGGGTATTAATGGTTTAGAAGAGCAAGGTTTCCCTGTTTTGGTGAAGGACGCCTCATTGGGCGGACAATTCCCTGTGATGTGCGTCACCCTGATGAATCCAAGAACCGGCGGCGTATTTGCATCTTTTGGCGCGCACCCACGCTTTGAAGTGGCACTAGAGCGCACCCTGACTGAGCTGCTGCAAGGCCGCAGTTTTGAAGGGTTAAATGATCTACCCAAACCCACCTTTAATCGCATGGCCGTCACTGAACCTGAAAACTTTGTTGAACACTTTATTGACTCTACAGGGGTGATTTCTTGGCGCTTCTTTAGCAGTAAGTCGGACTATGCGTTCTGTGAATGGGATTTTTCTGGCACAAGCGAGGAAGAAGCGAACATGTTGTTTGGCATCTTAGAATCCATGGGCCTTGAAGTGTATATTGCCGATCTCACTGACTTAGGGGCTTCAGCTTGCCGTATTCTAGTCCCTAATTATTCAGAAGTGTATCCGGTTGACGATCTTATTTGGGATAACACGAACAAGGCGCTAAATTACCGTGAAGACATCTTAACTCTGCATTCCTTAAGCACTCAAGCACTCGTCCAGTTAGTGCATCGCTTAGAAGAAAGCCAGCTGGATAATTATACCGATATTGGTACATTGATTGGCATCGTATTTGATGAAAATACCGTTTGGGGCAAATTGACGATTATCGAGCTTAAAATTTTAATTTATCTCGCCCTTGGGGCTCATGAAGACGCTATCGAATTAATCGGTGAGTTTTTGCAGTTTAACGACAATACCGTCCAGCGCGGTTTGTTTTATCAAGCGGTAAATGCTGTATTGGAAGTTACCTTAGATGAAAATCTTGAGCTTGAGCATTTTATTGAAAGCTTCAACCGCATGTTTGGTATTGAGGTGATGGAAAACGTAGTGGGCTCAGTCACAGGTAAAGTCCGTTTTTACGGCCTAACCAAAACCAGCATGGCCCTTGAGGGCATAGAGCCTCATTTACGATTGATTGAGAGTTATCATAAATTACATCAATCGCGCAAAATAAAATAAGTTAATAGGCCTTAATCGATGCCGACCAGTCCTTCGAGACGCGTGCTCAGGGCGAACGGGTGAGGAAAAGTCGAGATTCAGAGTAAATGAAAAAAACAGCGTGTATCAAGCCTTTGTTTTTATGTTAGACTGCTTTTTTTTAGAACTGGAGTTGCAAAAAATGTTTAGTGTTATATCGGCTTCAACTACAGCCAAGCCATCCATGGATCTGATCGAGCGGGTGATAACTTCAGAAGTAGAGCATTTAATGGATATTGGGGCCAAGACCATATCCGAAGCGCTTCATAAAGCGCTTGCACAGCGACAACGCATGGTCATCAATGAACTCAATGAAGCGCTAAATGTAGAAGGAAGAACAGGAGGGGCCAGTCCGCAACCCTCACGGCTTGAGCCTCTATTGCGTACCATACCAGAATACGCCCTGGATAATTACACCAAATATGGTTCTTATTTCAGAGAATACACCCATATTCAATTGCTCATTTCCATTCGTGTTTTCCAATCTTTTATAGAACAAGAAACACGCTTTTTACTAAAAAAAAGAGCTCAAAAAATTTCCGACGATTTCTTCAAGGCTCTAGTACAACTGAGTAAACTTCAGACGGTTGAAATAACAACTCGCTTAGAGATGGCGGCAGAACAGCGCTTGCATAATCCTGACAATAGGTCATCTGATAGTGGCGACTGCCAAGGCTGCTCAATGATTAAAGCATCTGATATTCAATCACAGGCACAACCCATAAATCGTCATGGTCTTTTTTCGCCATCATCCCCCATACCCATTCCGATAAGACATACCCCTCGCTATCAATGCGATATGCAGGTTGGCTGGTAACCGCCATTGCTTATCTGACCCCAAGAAAAGTGCATATCAACGAAAACGTTGTGGCTATTTTTTCAACGGATTCAGGTGCTGCAAAAATGGTATCATCACCCGCGATAGTCCCTATCACTTGGCAGCGTTTATCATCAATTATTCTTGCGACCAGCGATGCGGAACCAGGACTTGTTTTTATGATGATCATGTTCTCATTCATGACAACATCAATAATCAATTCAGCCAGAGCCGTACTGATGGATGGAGGAGCAATATCGTGAGGTAGCCTGTATACCATTTCGCCTTTATCATTTTTTGATTTAATGGCATTAATATTCCGGAGTAGCCGGGACACTTTGGATTGATTCATTGGATGCCCTTTGGCCTCCAGCGCACTGCAAATCGTTTCCTGTGTGGCGACAATGCCTTGTAATAAAATATTTTTCAGATCATTCACCAATGTATTTGGGGGTTGCGTCGTCATTTTTTCAGTCACCATTGTGTATTGCCTTATAAAGAAGGAATGATAATTATGCATTATTTTAATGTAAATGTGAATATTTATGTTGACCTGCGGCTAATGTTCTATTAGAATGAAGTGAGTTCTAAATTAGAACATACTATAACCATTTTTTATATGAGTTCATATCATGTCCATCCATAGCATTTTCCAGCACAGATCATTTTTGACGCTCGACGAGACGCAAAAAAAACAGGTTCGTGATTATGCGGAAGATCCTATGCCCTCCCTGATAGGTACACAGGACGTATGTAAAAATCAAAAAGAATTGTCTGTGTCGCTTGATTTTTGGGATTATAAAATAAATGTATTGAATCAATTTACGTCCTGTCCAGAAGGCTTTCAATCCATGAGCGAAGAACAGCAGCGCATGCTTCACGACGAGTTGCGTTTTGCGCTTTATCTTTTTTGTGCACGCTTTCAGTTAGATTTTGCTGAGGGTCACGGCGATGCAATGGAGGATCGAGGCAGTCAAATCCAAAAATGCAAACACTTGATTAAAATGTTGGGCGGCCAAACATCTGTGACAGATCAGTTGCCAACGGTTGAAGATGATGGAATAAGTACCGGTTTGGATTGGATGGACTCATTTAATGAGCGTCGTCTGTATTGGGTATGGGCTGGGCGGGGGGGGCTGCTCGGCAGTGTCATCAGTTTATTGCCGGATAATTTTTATCATAAAATACAAGCACTAAAAGCATTGGACGTATTGGTTCCATTTACGGGATTTTTGAGCTGGGCGTTATACTATTTTCGTTTTAGTATAAGGGCGGGTATATTGATCCAACATACATTGCCTGGCCGATGGATGAGTGATGAGGAGCGGGCCATTCCCTGGCAAGAGCGGTTAACAGCGCAATTGCAGGCCATGAAATTTGACCTGCTGAACGATTTTGTTTGGGCCACTGGAAATTTAGTTTGTTTTTTTTGGTTGTATGGCAATGCGATATTGGATTTTTATGCGGGCATTTTAACCGCTGTTTTGTTGTTAATGGATGTTTCTGTCACCATCGCGGCTCATTGGGAAGAATACACGCAATATAGCATTGACATGGATCGATCTAGATCTGTTATCCAACGATTAAGGGATCATAACGCGCCAATGCATCAATTGAATGCCTTGAAATATACGGAACGTCAGTGCAAATTGGAAAGGGATTACAAGCTATATGCACTGTATGCAGATATGCTCTATGCGGTGAGTTTACTCTTGGCATTTAGCTTGCTGTATTGTTTTTTTCTCCCAGTGTCTCTAACCGCGACAACCGCCTTGATTTTCGAGGTGTCAGGAACGGTACTGTGTTTTTCATTAAACGCTTTATTTGCGGCAATGAAGCAAGGAATAGACCTTTGCAAGTCAGTGGAACGGTCCAATGATATTGCGCAGGATCATGCTACAAGCCATGACTATTTTGACAAGTCCTTACTCGCAAGCGAATGGGACTATCAACAGGCGATAATCGCATATAAACANNAGCGGTGCTGATTGATGTTCTGGTCCCACCTGTGGTCTTCGTGGCCCTCGTGTTTATGCCCTTGAGTATAGGACTTCCCGTTATATCAGCGGGTTTTATTTTAGCGGTCGCATCCTATTATTATGTTGATAATCACATCAAACATGATATAACCTCTTTACCTTGG
>DNVL01000040.1 GCA_003507515.1 Legionella sp. | reverse complement strand
ATTTGCCCGTTCCTGCATGACCCCAAAGGTAAAAAAAACGCTCACCAGAACCCAGCAGTGCAAGGTGTAATTGTTGTTGCAATAACGCATTATCCCCCCAGCAGAAATCAGCCAATGTGGCTTCATCATTAAGCTGAATGGCCAGCGGTAGTTGATGACTCATTTGGCGACCAGGGTGTTCGTGAATGCTTTTTTCCCCCAAGTCCAAGCGTAATCAATGTAACTGCTGACTGTGGTTATGGTTGTTAATAAGGTCACTATCCCCAGAAAGCGACCGCCGATATGCGCAAAAGCCAATTCAAACAAGCACAAGGTGACCAAAGTCAGCTGCAAGACGGTGTTTATTTTGCTTAAATAAGAGGGTTTAAAATCGGGCTCATGTTGAATAAGCCAGTGCCATCCTAAAACGGCGATAGAAATGGTGATGTCACGTAAAAAAACCAAAATAACCAACCACCAAGGAATGCGACCAATGATGGCGAGGGAAACAAAACTCGAGACGATAAGCAGTTTGTCAGCGACAGGGTCAACAAAAGAACCGAAAGGGCTTTGCCATTGAAATGTTCGCGCCAACCAGCCATCCAGGCCATCCGTAAAGCCGGCAAAAACAAAGGTATAAAACGCATAAATATACGCATGCTGATAAATGAACACCAAAAATGGTGCGATTAATACCAGTCGAGCCAATGTTAATGCATTCGGTATTTGTCGTAAAATCATGGGGTAAAATGGTATGTTACCATACCTTCTTTTGGGTTTGTCGTACGTTGATAGACAAACAATAAATGATGCCAATGTTAACCGGTTTTTAAGCCCTTGTCACGCTGAGAATATTCCCTTCAGGTTATGGTTTCATGCGAGGGCTCTCGCACTCGACTCACCTACACATTGGCAAGGGTGTTTCTCAACACTAGCTTGTAAATCCGTCACAGCAAAACCACGAACCCCCGTTCCCGCCGGAGCTTCAATGAAGGAGAGTCTGATGCTTAAGGTTTGCTCTTGCTTGTATTCTGGATTTTTATACAAGACAAGCACCGGCATGATGGCTTGCCATTTTTTATTCGCTAACGGCTTCACCGTTGGCGGCATGGTGGCCACTGCACTGACATAATAGGTGTTATTTTTCACGGTTTCTTGTAACTTAGACTCCTGGAGCGCCTTGCTATAAGCTATCCAACCGTCCGCCGTGAAGTATTTTGCAATGTCTTTTTGGCGCGCCAAAAAATCTTGGTGACTGTACGTAAACGTAGCAATGATCGCTTCATTCACCCAAACAGCGCGCTGTATATCTTGATCGTTGACAGTCGCAAACGCTTGAAGACTTGAAGTTGCCCATAAAAAAAACAGCCACGCCGTTCGAAAATAACCCATTGTGACTCCAAGTGATTTGACTGAAACACCCATCTTGCGCCTTGTCTTACGTTATCATAGCACGTATTTCAAGATAAGAAACAGCACGTTTCCAGCCCCTTGTGATCCAGGGATATAGGTGGCGGCAAGCGATGCCTTTCGATAATTGAATGAAACCCATGGGAGCGCGCCGGGGAAAGGGATGTTATGAAAAATATCAGGGCGAGCCGTCACCAGCAGGCCAACGCCCGCACCTGCGCGGGTGTTTTCATTGATATGCAATACTTTGAGAAAAGCATAACCGACAACCGGCTCCACATTTTTATGCGAATCCAGAAAAGCAAAGGCATAGAGGCCGTGCCAATCCCCTTCTTCATCATAAAAGCTTTTACCCATTCCCCCTCCCCACGGGAGTTCATTGAATCCGTTGATTCTTGCTTGGTTGTATGTGTATCGGTTATGCCATGCGTAGGTGGGCAGATAAAGCTCATTGTCTCCTTCGCTCCATACTTGGTGTAGTCGTTGGCAGGCGGGTTTAAACCAGACGGGGGAGCTGGCGCACACGGGCTTGTCTTGGGCGGATGCGCTTTGTAGACCCGCCNNATAGAAAAAACAGGATTGCGGTTAACTTCATTCGATAGTTGACATGGCGATGGGTTCTTAATGCGATAGCGTTGTGTCTGTATGCTAACATGGCGTCACTCTTTACATCCGGGCTTGAAAACACCTAGTATATCATGGTAAGCCATAATGCATTTGATGCCTTCGCACTGAGGATGTGCATGCCGCCGGCAATGCACCCTGCTGCAGGAATGGTGAGCAGCCACGATAGACCTATCACGCGTAACATGGCCCAGTTTGTTTCTTGCACGCCTTGCAGTAGCCCAACGCCTGCGATGGAACCTGTGACGGTTTGCGTCGTTGAAACCGGTATTCCAAAATCGGTTGCTGCAAAGATGATGGTGGCAGCACCTGTTTCTGCAGCGCTTCCGCGAAGGGGGGTGAGCGGTGTGATTTTTGTACCCAAGGTGCGCACAATCCGCCATCCACCCGAAAGAGTGCCTAAACTAATCACCGCGTGACACGAAATGACCACCCAAAAGGGGATATAGAAGGGACCGCTCAGCCATGATGTGGAAAATAATAATACGGCGATAATCCCCATGGTTTTTTGCGCATCATTGCCACCATGCGTTAAACTCAAGAATGCCGATGATGCCAATTGAAAGCCCTTAAACCACCGCATTTTTTTATGTTCGGGTGTCTTTTGAAATAATCGAGACAACACGTGAGACAACACGAGGCCCGCTAATAATCCAAGAATGGGTGAGATGCACATGCCAATGCCGACCTTGATAAATCCCGCTAATTTGAGTGTTGCAAATCCGCCTTTGACCACTGCAGCACCCGCTAATCCACCAATCAGTGCATGGGAAGAACTGGATGGCAATCCAAAAAACCAGGTGATCAAATTCCACATAATGGCACCGATTAGCGCTGAAAAAATAAGGGCTGGATTCACCATGCTGGGATCGATGAGACCATTTCCAATGGTTTTGGCCACCATTAAACTGAAAAACATAAACGCAATAAAATTAAAAAACGATGCCCATAGCACGGCTTGGCGAGGGGTTAACACACCGGTGGTCACGATGGTTGCAATCGTGTTTGCCGCATCATGGAAGCCATTGATGAAATCAAACACATAAGCCAGCACAATCACAAACCCAATAAAAACAGCACTGTCCTCCATTGTCCAACGCTCCTAACGCATCCTTAAAAGACATCGTGGTGATGATGGCTACCAATAATAACTGCTGCGTGTCAATAGCGTTGAAACGCCTTTCATTGCCTGTTGAATCAGTACGGGCAAAACAGCTGCTCCTGCCGTCTGTGCACTTTCTGCATGGCGCGCTTCATCATCCTGCATGGTTGTTAATACGGCGCGTGTTCGCAAGTCTTGTTCGGGGAGGCGGTGCACGTGTTGTTGCAAATGAGCCGTGACTTGGCGCTCTGTTTCTGCGACAAACCCTAAACTCCAGCGATCGCCCGCTAACCCGGCCAGTGCGCCTAGCATAAAAGAACCGCTATACCACAGGGCATTTAAATGGCTAGGTTGGCTATCTAGCTCACGCAGACGCTGCTCACACCACGCCAAATGGTCCACTTCTTCTGCTGCTGCCTGCATCATTTGTGCTTTCACGGTGGTTAATTTAGCGGTTAACGCCTGGCCTTGATAAAGTGCTTGCGCACACACTTCTCCTGCGTGATTGACGCGCATGAGGCCTGCTACATGGCGTTTTTCATCCAGGCTCATGGGGGCCTCTTCCTCCGATTCTCCTGGATTCAGGCGGGTGCTGGCGCGTTGATTTGGAGGAAATAGCGTACGCAAGGCCGTGTCCACTTGGCTTATCAGTTGGTCAATGGTGTTCAGTGGGTGCATCGCCTCTTGTCTCTCCAAATGCACGGTCATTTAAAAAAAGCAGTGACCGCTGCGGCGTTTGATAATGTGTCATTGTAGCCTAAATCGACGAGTTCGCAGGTAAATTCATTTTCAAACAATAAAAAACTCAATAAATCACCGGAATGGCTTTGAGCTCCGAGCGCATTCAATAAAAATCGCAATAACGTGGGCATGGCCAGATACTTGAGCTGGGCCATTTTCGCCACATTTTCGCTAGGCCGAAGGTGCATGGTTTCGATGGGCCGCCATGGCGAACGGTGTTTGTTCCAGATGGACAATAGGCGGGCAATATCATTCATGCGGTTCACCGTTTCGATGTCGCGGTCCAGGTTATCGAGAAAGAGGCCATTCATCATGTTTCCTAGAATATGCGCAAATCCAATGTCGCGATTTCGCAGGGGCTCCGGATCGGTGAAGGAGGGCAGGTGGCGTGTGCCTAAAATGAGAATTTTTTCAACGTTGTGGCGTATGGCTCCGCGAAGCGGTGAAATGAGCCCCATGCTTCCATCGCCATAATGGAGCCCGTCAATGGAGACTGTTGGAAAAAAAAGAGGCAGCGCGCTGGATGCGAGAATGTGCTCCATGCTGATGTTGGCGTGCTGACCCACATGCCTTGGGTACGACCAATTTTCAAATTGCAGATCGTGGTGTTGGTAAAAAGAAATGGTTTGTTGGGTTTCATAGCAATGGCTGATGACTTCCATGCTGTCCAGGAGATGATGGTTAATATGGGTTCGGATTTTGTCAAAATCGATATGGTGTTTAATGAAGGCATGGAGCGGCGTTGAATCGAGCAAGTGGCCGGTTTGGCGTTGCTTAATGACGATATGGCCTAAATTCCGCACCACTGATTTGCCCAGGGCGTAATTGACGTCATTAAAAATCTGCGAGCAGTGGATCTCACACCACAAGGACTCTAGCTTTTCAACGCCTGTGGCAAAATCATCGGCGTGCTGTGCCAGAATAGCCGCATTGATGCTACCTACGCTTACGCCACTGACGATCGAGAAGGGCAGGGTTTTTACTTGTAGAATATGGTATATGGCTTTCAATACCCCAGCTTGGTAGGCCCCACGAGCCCCACCGCCGGCTAAATACAAAGCTATTTTTCCCATATGAACAAACGAAAGGTGATGTACGATAGTGAAAATATAAAGGACTGAGACGGGTATAGCAAGCGGTAATTTTTTGCATTCATCCTTTAATGGATTACCCTAGCGCGTCTTCACCCGTTTCCCCAGTCCGCACGCGAACCACATGCTCAAGCGGATACACAAAAATTTTACCATCGCCAATTTTCCCGGTATAAGCGGCTTTGCAGATGGCATCAATGGCGGTTTCCACCATGTTGTCCGGCAAGGCCAGTTCAATTTTTAATTTCGGTAAAAAATCCACCACATATTCGGCCCCTCGATACAATTCCGTGTGGCCTTTTTGCCGACCGAATCCACGTGTTTCAGAAATGGTCAGGCCGGGAACCCCGATCTCCAGCAGTGCTTCATGTACATCATCTAGCTTAAAAGGCTTGATGATGGCAACGATCATTTTCATTCGCTTCCTCCTCAAATTTGATATACTCTACCCTACCATCGCATTTGATGCATAAGGAATTTTAGATGTTTGCACCCAAGCACCTTGAAGATCTCGCTAAAACATTGGTTTCGGCATTGCCGGCAGGTTTTAGACAGTTAGAGAACGAGATTCAACAACAATTTAAAGACATATTACAAGCCACCTTTGCGCGTCTGGATTTAGTGACGCGCGAAGAATTTGATGTGCAAGTCAAAGTATTGGCGCGTACACGTGAAAAAACGGACGCATTGCAAATGCAAGTGGACGCGTTGCTGCAGGAAAAAAACAGCAACATGTAAGTTTCGCTGAAGCGTTCTTACCCCCAATCCAACCTTAAAAAAAGAGTCCAACCATGAATCTCGCGATGAGTAAAACGCGCAGTGCCATTGGCATTCACGCGCAATCTGTTTCTGTTGAAGTCCATTTATCCAATGGGTTACCGTCCTTTGCCATTGTAGGCCTGGCTGAAACCGCGGTCAAAGAAAGCAAAGACCGG
>DNVL01000129.1 GCA_003507515.1 Legionella sp. | reverse complement strand
GTCTTCTGACGCATTTACGCTATTGGGGTTATTGTTTTAATCCAGTAAGTTTTTATTATTGTTATGATAAAACCGGTCAGCATCTAGAGGTGATTGTAGCTGAAATCAATAATACACCTTGGGGTGAGCAGCATTGCTATGTGTTAAAGCTCCCTCAAAAGCGGCCTCATGAAGATCATCATCATTTTGTTTTTCCAAAAGCATTTCATATTTCGCCACTGATGCCGATGGAGCTAACCCATGATTGGTGGTTTAGCACGCCAAAAAGCCAACTGCGTGTGCATATGAACAATATTCAGGACCAGAAAAAAATTTTTACAGCCCATCTCCACTTGCAAAAAAATAGACTGAATAGTCAAAATCTAGCGCAGACTTTAATTTACTACCCCTTCATGACAGGTAAAGTCATTGCTGCTATTTATTGGCAGTCATTGCGTACTTGGCTCAAAGGCGCACCCTTTTATTCGCATCCTTCGTCTTAATCGAGGTCAACATGATGAAAAAAATATCTCGAAAGCTGTTATTCAAACGTCTGTCAACATTAAAAGTGGGTCTTTTGACTGTTCATGAGGGTCATGAGTCTTGGCTATTGGGTGACAAGGGTGCTTCTCCTGAATTAAGGGCTACGATCAGGGTGACCTCCCCTCGTTTTTACTGGGCCATTATCACGGGTGGAAGTTTGGGCGCTGCTGATGCATTTGTCGAACAAAGCTGGGAAACGGATGATTTAACCACTTTATTGCGGCTATTTTTACGCAATGAAATCACACTTCACTATGAAGAAAAAGGCAGGTTTAAGCTAGCCAAATGTGGACGATGGTTGGTCCATCAACTGAAGCGAAATAATATTAAAGGCAGTCGGCGTAATATAGCTCAACATTATGATTTAAGTAACGATTTTTTTAACTTGTTTCTTGATGAAAACATGATGTACTCGAGTGCTATGTTTCCCACTGAAAATGCAGATTTAAATACAGCCGCACGGCACAAACTAGATGTCATTTGCCAAAAATTGGATTTAAAACCAAGCGATACCGTGTTGGAAATTGGCACGGGTTGGGGGGGATTCGCTTTGCATGCAGCGGAACGGTATGGGTGTAAGGTCGTCACAACCACGATATCTCAACAGCAGTATGACTTGGCTAAACAGCGTATTTCAGAAAAAAACTTAACGCATCAAATCACACTGTTAAAACAAGATTATCGGGACTTGACGGGAACTTATGACAAGATCGTGTCTATTGAGATGATCGAAGCTGTAGGCCATCAGTACTATCACACTTTTTTTTCAACCTGTGCTGGTTTATTAAAACCCAATGGGCAGATGCTGATCCAAGCCATTACGATTCAGGATCAAGCATTTGATCGCGCCAAACATGAAGTAGATTTTATTAAGAGGTCCATTTTTCCTGGAAGTTGCATTCCCTCTGTTACATCCCTCTTAACGGCCATGACACGTGCCAGTGATTTACGTTTATTTCATTTGGAAGACATCGGGTTGCACTATGCTAAAACCCTTCGACTTTGGCGTGAGCGTTTTTTTCAAGAACAGGAAAATGTCATTGCGTTGGGTTTTGATAAAGCGTTTATCCGATTATGGGATTTTTACTTTTCTTATTGTGAAGCCGGTTTTGCCGAAGGGTATCTAGGCGATATGCACCTTCATTTTGTTAAACCATTGGCCATACGCGCAAAATGAGTGCTTTTCTAAAAACAGGAATATACGTCATTTTTTTTCAAATTCAATGGTGGCTATGTGTTTTCTCAGGCATCGAGCATCATGAGCAATATACGTATTGGATAGCGTTGGCCCTGTTTTTTCTTAATTTATTTTACCAGCCTATAACACGACCCATGCGATTATCTTTCCTGATATTACTTATCTGTGGGATAACAAACGATACCCTGCTGATGCAGTTGGGGGTCTTTAAATTTTCTGTTCAAGGCTATTTGATTCCTGTCTGGCTAATGGTGCTCTGGGCTTGTTTTAGTGCATGGTTTCTTCATGCCCAGTGGCTAAATCAGCGATTGATCGTTATCTTATGTTTGTTTTTTATCGGTGGAACAGGAAGTTACTATTTTGCAGCTAGGATCCATGCATTGACTTTTTTAATGCCGTTGAATCATTCACTCGTGATTATGGCCCTAGATTGGTTTTTTTTAGGGCTTCTCTTTTTTTTAGTCGCGAGGCGCCCTACCCCCTTCTAGAGTGTCCGCGATTGCGTTATGATTTATGGTAATTAATCGTTGGCCTAGGCACAACATACCTGTATATTTTTCAAAAGGATGTCCTCTATGAAACGGATTTTATTCAGCGCGATGTTGTGTCTTCTCAGCGTAGAATCCTCTGCCACCGGGATTCAAAATTCACTCAATCGCCTGATCAATCAAGTGGACCCCACCATCAACATGGGCATGGAAGTGGTGGATTTAAACACCGGTGAAACCTTGTATCAACGCAATGCCACGCGCGCATTCACCCCCGCAAGCAACATGAAACTGTTTTCAAATGCAGCGGCTCTACTGGTCTTAGGCCCGGATTATCGCTTTCAAAACCAACTCAGTACCGATGCATCGTCCCTGGACCAAGGTGTACTCAATGGCTCAATCTACCTTCATTTATCAGGCGATCCCTCTTTTACGCAAGACCATATGGATGAGTTATTTGCTCAATTGAACACCTGGGGCATCCGCGAAATCAAAGGCAATGTGGTACTCGTCAGCAACCATGGTGCTGTCAATGCCTATGCTCCCGGCTTGGCTGTAAAAGATTTAACCTATGGATATGGTGCGCCCATCGCACCCTTGATGATCGATGAAAACAGAGTCACCGTCACCATAAATCCTGCTTACCGTGTAGGCAGCCCAGCAATTGTAGAACTCAATGCCCCAGGTTCCGGCTTGGTGCTAGTCAATCAAGTGAATACAGCCGAGAACGCATCTAAGTGCGGCATCGACTATAAAACAGATGCAGAAGGTCACCTCACGGTCCGCGGCTGTGTTGGTTTAGGTCAATGGGCTGTACAACAACGCCTTGCCATCCGAAACCCGCTGCAGTATGCAGAAAAATTGATATCCCATCACCTCGCCCAATTGCATGTCCAATTGGACGGACACGTGTTGCTTGGCAATGCCCCATCCTCATCGCTCCTGTTGGCATCTCATGCTTCAAAGCCCATTAACCAGCTGATGGCCGATACCTTAAAACCCTCTGATAATTTATACGCCGACAGCCTGTACCTCCATGCGGCAGCCAAATTGCAAGGCGTCCCACTGAATTGGGCCCAAGCACAACCAGTGGTGAAAAAATTTCTAGAAAAAGAAACAGGCATTCCTTTAGAACAAGCGGTGCTCACGGATGGCTCAGGCTTATCCCGCAATGATTTACTCACACCCCGACAAACCGTCAGCCTGCTTCGTTTTTTATACGATCGTTTCCCATTGGCGTATGAGTATATTTCTGCGCTGCCCGTTGCCGGCCAAGATGGGACGCTGCAAAAGCGTTTGCGAAAAATCACACAACAAGGGTTGATCCGCGCAAAAACAGGTTCAATGACGGGGATTATGAGTCTGTCAGGCTATGTATATACTGCAAATGCACATACGTTGGCTTTTTCCATTTTCATCAATACCACCCCCGGCACGAAGCCCGCAGTCTCCGGTCGGTACCGTTATTTAGTAGATGCAATATGTGATGTGTTATTGGCAGAACGACCCAACAACCGCATCTTTGCCAGCTCGCCCAAAGCGCATGCGCGCGTTGCATTCCAACAACGCCCCAACCAAGCCGACCGGATACGCAATCAACAGGCGAAATGGCGCCGAATCGAGTTCGCGGTGAAACAGGCGCTGCATGATCAATCCGTTACTGTTTTATTTAAAAACGAACAGTTGGTTTTAATTGATCACAACGCAAACGCCAATGCCGTCTGGGCTGTCTTGCAAGCA
>DNVL01000111.1 GCA_003507515.1 Legionella sp. | reverse complement strand
TGAAACACAGGAATATTGAGCTGCTCTATCAACGCCAATTCTATTTCAAAGCATTCCGGTGCCTTGATGTCTTCTAAATTAATCCCACCGAAGGTTGGCGAGATGCGTTTCGCCGTGGCGATAAAATCTTGTGGATCATCCGCATCCATTTCAATGTCAAAGACATCAATATCTGCGAATTGCTTAAAGAGGACCGCTTTCCCTTCCATGACCGGTTTGCTCGCCAGCGGGCCTTTATTACCCAAACCCAAAATAGCGGTCCCATTGGTCATGACGGCAATCAAATTTCCCTTCGCGGTATAGCGATAAACGTCTTGTGCATGTTCTGCAATGGCCAATACAGGAGCCCCTACACCAGGGGTATATGCAAGCGATAAATCATTTTGAGACAACATGGGTTTGGTCGCATGCACGGCTAGTTTGCCTGGGCGAGGGAATTCGTGATAATCCAGCGCCTGTTGGTTTACATCATTAGTTGACAAATCAGTGACTCCCTATCCGATCATAAAAAAAAAATGCGCAATGTATATGCGCATTTTTTACATCAAACAACCCATTAGGCATCGGGTTGCGTTGCAATACGGGATTTATAACGATCACGGAATTTTTGCACCCGACCGCCTGTATCCACCAATTTTTGTTTCCCGGTATAAAACGGGTGGCAATTGGCACATACTTCAATGCTCAAGTCTTTGCATAACGTAGACTGGGTTTCAAACACATGACCACAACTACAGGTCACATTGACTACTTTGTAGTCTGGGTGTATAGCATTTTTCATAATACCACTCTCTATAATGATTGCATAACGAACATCGCCACCCGATCAACCGCCGAGCACGATACTCTCAAAATGACGAGAGACAATATCAGATTTGAGATTTTAAATCAACCATCCCCCTCTGTGCTCATCACGGTTGTCGCATCAACATTTGATCAATAAACGGAAAACCTTAGTAGATATTTTATTAACAAAAATCTCATAATCAGGACTAGCGCAAGGAAGCTGACCAATAAACGTGACTTATACGTCTTTTGGTGAAGACGCTATGTATGGAACGTTATGGAGAACATCAAAGTGAAAAGATGCTTTACCACGCTGTTAATCATGATTTTATCATCACCCCTATTTGCGTTTACCGGCCCTACCGTAACGCTGCAAACGATGACGTTAAACAATCCCTTCCCCCTTCCTTTTCAAGTGAATGTGACCTTTAGCGAGCCGGTCGCCGGTTTTTTTCCAGCCAGCGTGATGGTGACCAATGGAAGTGTCGTCAGCATGACAGGCAACAGCTGCCAGCCCAACTATGTTCTCACCGTTCAACCCACAGGGGAAGGCAGTGTTACGATCTTCATCCCCGCAGATGCTGCTGTGTCGGTGACTACGGGCGAACCAAATCAGGTATCCAGTCTTCTTACCATACCATCTGCAATTGCTGGTCATCCGAGCGTGACCTTGCAAACAGCTACATTACGCAATCCATTCCCGCTGCCTTTTCAAGTGAATGTGACCTTTAGTGAGGCGGTCGTAGGCCTTGCAACAGCAGGCATCAATGTGACGAATGGTAGTGTAGCCAGTATTACTGGCAGCAGCAGCGGCCAGGCAAACTATGTGCTCACCATTCAACCAACAGCCATAGGCCTTGTTACGGTCGCTATTCCAGCAGGCTCAGTTGTGTCACTGAGTACGGGTGCGTCCAATCTGGCTTCAAATCTTTTAACTATTCCAGGTTTAAGTCCTCATCAACGTCCCGCATCTAATTTTGATTTACAAAGGTGGAGCCTGACGCTTCCTCTTCCCCTAGGATCTCAGAATAATGCCATCTCAATAGGACAAGCTACGCTAAACGGAACACCCGGCGCAAACAATGGTTATACAAACGCACCTTATTTTTTCACAGATCCCGTTTCGGGTGCAATGAACATGTTTGCACCGCTCAATGGTGGAACCACGCCTGACAGCGAATTTTCTCGCTGTGAATTGTATGAAATACTGCCAGGGCCCTCGGCTTACTGGACATTAAGTACGTTTGCCAGCAATTCACTGTCGGCATCGTTACTCGTGAGTCAAGTGGCGCCAGCCCAGAACCGCGTGATCATCGGGCAATTACATGATAAAGGCAACACCGATAGCTTAGGTCACACGGCCAGTAACTCGCCGCTCTTGAAGCTTTATTACGATAGGGCTGCATTCGATCCGAATAATAGCATTTGCAATGGCTGTATTTATGCTCAAATACGCAAAACGCCTGCACAAAGTAGTTTCTTGAAAATCGTTAACCTTGCAAAAAACACCCCTTTAAATACGATATTTAGGTATAACGTCACGCTACTTCGTGATGGTACATTAATCATAACGATAAATAATCTATCAACCGTTATTAAGTTAAATACATCTTCAGATAATACAATAGGTTGGGGTGCGCAACAACTGTATTTCAAAGCAGGCGTTTATAATCAAGAAACCGGCTCATCGAACACCCAGGGTGGTGCAGCTAGCTTTTTTTCTTTACAAGTGGCACACACCTAGGCTCTGTTGATCTTTCACCTTTCGAAGCCCGACATCCCGCGAACCGTTAATACTGACTTAATATACAAACCGTATAATAGTTACAACAACAATAACGGCTGACAAGGTAGTTATTCTGATGCCATTTTTAAATCGAGCGAATCTGATAATACCAGGCTATGCCTTGCTCACCGACACCCAGCGTGCGCGCTTTCAGGCAACAGAGCCAGGACGGGTATTTGCGCTGACTATCCATGAACAACTGGAAGCACTTGAAACGCAATCGGTCATCCATTGGATACTTGTGGGCTCGCTCACATCAGAGGAATCGCATCTTCTGCAAATAGAGCGCACGCGCAGACCGTTGCTCCTAACGGATGACTATGAAAATCTCATCACCGACATCAACCACGCCACGCTGATGATGGTCTATCCGGACTTTCTTTTATTAGACGATGATCAAAAAAAGCAACTATCCCGCGCGAGTTGTTCTCGTGTTTTATATCCAGAGGTTCCTGGTTTAATCACCTCATTGAAAGAACAAATAGATCTGATACACGATAGGGAAAAAATAATTCGAATCCAGCAAATCATGCTTGATTTTGAGCGTGCATTTGCATCAGATCCTGAGTTAGCGGAGCTCCAAAGCCATATCAACGGCGAAAAATCGTTGATTCAAGCGCAAGCAAAACGCAACGCCGTGAATAAGTTTTATCATCGCTACGTCGCCAACCCTGCCGTTGAAACGCCAGCCATTTTTGCAGAAGAGCCAGCCCAACTAACCGCATTTATTGCATCTGTTATGCAGGCAAATACGCCTGACACCCTTGATTTGCATTCGTTCAACCGAAGAGAAGCCCAACGTATTTCTGACCAATTTTATGAGGCGTTGGACAATGGATTGGATGACTCGATGGATGATTGGCTCCCATCTTATGCGACATCCTTTGAACATCACGTCACCACTCACTTAGGAACCATTCAAGGAGAAAAAGACACATTCAATTCTCATCTACAACAAACCGCCATCGGTTTGTTGTCTATTCTCTATGCAAACAGCCTCTCAGAGGAAAATAAAGAAGTCTTTTTCTCAGCATTAGACAAGATAGCCGATGCCCATGCCTTTATTCAAGCCACGGGGTTTGCAACGCAGAATGAAAACTCGAACCTGTCATGGCTTGATATCTATAATTACATGCGTTCAAAAGAATCCATCGCTGAAACAAAACAGGGCATATATCGATTTTTTCATCCTTTTGCCCCGCTTATCGCCGAATATCGCGACATTAGCCTACACGAACAACAGGTGGTTCGACAGATTTTTAGAACACTGATGCCCTTGCTCATCGTGGCCGCTGTGGTCGTTATCGTATCGGCCCTGTTATCCTCCATTGTTATTTCAGAAACGGCATTTCTTTTTATTCTTATCCCAACGATTTATGTTGGCGGGGTCGCTGCGACTAGCTATGTGTTAACCAAAGATAACCTATACCATGGCTTGCGACAAATGTATTATGGCGGCGCATATGCCATCCCTGAATATCAAGTAAACGCCCGAATGATGGCTGGTTTTTCTAGTCCAGAAAAGGCCCATCAGGTCCGTGCATTTTACATTGAAGAAATCAAACAATGCCATGCAACAGAAGCCCATTACCAACACATGCTGCCAGGCACCCTGACCGACCTGGATCAGACCGACCGGAAGAACAATGCACAAAGAAAAGATGCACTGCTGCTGGAGTGGTATGACCTTCACAGCAATACCACTGTCGGTTGCAACAGAATAGTGGACATGGCATTACAACGAATACAGCAAGATGGCTTGACCGCCTGTAGACAAAGCACCATTGAAGATCCCGCAGGCATTCAGATCTGGACTGCTAATGTCATCACAGACATACGAACGACCTTTCATCGCTTGCATGACGACACTGAAGCCCCAATGGAGTTGCCTGCACGAAACCGGTTCTTTACGCCTGCCTGCATTGCGCATCAAGCAAAGGCTGAGAAGCTGTGCGCCCTGAAAGAAACACTCTTGAGGCAAGAAGTCCCCTTTTAAGTCGGGTTACCGTTTCCTCATCCCTTTCTTTCAGTAAAAAAATATGTAATCCTCAAGATCGTGAACTTTTAGCATAAAAACATGACCACGACCCACTACTACGTCTACATTCTACAATGTGATAATGGAAGCTACTACACAGGCTACACTACAAACCTGACACGTCGCTACCAAGAACATCAAAACGGCACCACAAAATGCAAGTATACGCGAAGCTTTAAGCCCGTAAAAATCGCTCAAAGCTGGTCAGCTTTTGAAAATAAAACCGAAGCAATGGCCATTGAACGATTTATTAAACGCCTGGCCAAACCGGCTAAATGTGATTTAATTGTAAATCCTCATCAACTCACCACACTTTTTCACTGTCAACCCTTCAGCGAGCCCCTCTTATGAACCCATTGATTATCGCTTCCAGCAACCCCGGCAAAATCATCGAGCTCCAAGCCCTGTTGCCGTCGTTCCAATGCGTATCACAACAATCACTCCACATCGAGGATGCAGACGAAACCGGTTTGAGCTTTATTGAAAATGCCATTATCAAAGCACGCCACGCCAGCCGGTGCGCCCTGCTGCCGGCACTCGCCGATGACTCAGGCTTGGTCGTCGACGCATTAAATGGGGAGCCGGGTATTTATTCCGCACGGTTTGCCGGGTTAGCTGCAAACAATAACGACAATATCAACTTGCTCCTCAAACGCCTTGCAGAGGTCCCTGACGAACAACGCCACGCCCATTTCTATTGCGCCATCGCATTCGTAAAGCATGGGGATGATCCAACGCCTTTGATCGCCACAGGGCAATTATTCGGCCAAATAAGTCGGGAGCGCATAGGTGACCTTGGCTTTGGTTATGATCCTGTTTTTTATCTTCCAGACCACCAGTGCACCCTTGCAGAATTGCCGCCCACATTAAAAAACACCATCAGCCATCGTGCAATGGCATTAAAGCAGTTACACGCGCAACTTCAATGCTCCAATGGTGTGATACGATGATGAGCCAATCCACTGAATCGCTTCTGTTAGACGCCTACCAACATCAAAAAAATGGTCACCCGAATCAGGCCATTGCCATTTATCAGCGTATTCTAAACGATGCATCTCAGCACGACAAAGCAGTAGCGCACCATCTTTTAGCCAACCTGTACACCTCGCAAAATAACGATCGAGACGCCCTGCAACATTACCGTGATGCAGTGCATGCACGACCCGACTACATGGTCGCACACTATCATTTAGGCCTGTTCTTATTAAAAAAGCAGCAGCTAGCTGCCGCTGAAAAACAGTTTAACAACGTATTGGCATTGCACCCTGAACACATTGAGGCTCACTTTTATTTAGGCCTCTTGCATTTAAATGCAAACCGGCTAGACGATGCAGAACATGCATTTCAACACGTCTTATCCCTCCAAGAGAACCATGTGTTTTCATTAACGAATTTAGGCGTGATTGCATTAAAACGCGACCAGGGGCAAATCGCTATCGATTATTTTACCAAAGCATTGGTTTTTGAGCCAAATCACATCGAAGCGCGCAACAACCTCGCAGCCACGTTCATCCACCATGACCGCTTTGAAAATGCGCTCATGCATTATGGCGTGTTGCTGGATACTGATCCGAGCAATATTGAGTATTTATATAATAGCGGAGTCGCGCAAATGACGCTTGGCCATTTGCCGGAGGCCATTGCGCACTTTGAAATGATTTTGGCACAAAACAACCAGCATTTTGCTGCGTTGAACAACTTGGCTGCCATTCAAATGCGATTAGGACATCGAACGGACGCCATCGCACTGCTTGAGCGCGCGCTCACCGCAAACCCAACGGACTCAGCAACTCAATTCATGCTGCATGCACTGACCGGTGATGAAAAACACCCCACCTCAAGCTCGGAGTATGTGAGTCATTTATTCGATAACTACGCGCTTTATTATGACCAGCACA
>DNVL01000209.1 GCA_003507515.1 Legionella sp. | reverse complement strand
CTGCGAGAAGAGAGCCGCAGAGATTATTTTTAATTCAGCAAACATGCCCGTAAATTGGCGAATGCAAAGGGCTGACTGAACGGCCAACTGGGTCACGAGAAACTCGCGCTGCAGATTGTGCTCCTCATAAAGCCGTGTCACGACACAGATGATGGACAAAAAAGCTGCTGCAGAAAAAATCCACAAGGAGGGGGCGACGGCTGTTAAACTGACCACGCCCAAAATCAAATAAGGCGCGTCCAGCAACCCATTAAAGGCCGCTGAGAGGTATGCGTAAAACCAGAACGACTGGTACGTCGGTTTATCCCCAAACAAACCCGTCATGTGACCTAAGGATGCACAAAACGAAAAAGAGTTCGATTGAGATTGGTCATCAAAGGTCTTGCAGACCAACGTGATCTCCTGCGAGGTCTCCTCTTGAAATAAGCGCCAAGTGGCGAGTTCTGCGTGCGGGCTTGCCTCCAAGATGCGATTATTCAGAGTCGTCATGGAATCCAACAGTCGTTTGCACAACTTCCTGTTGTCTTTTTCGCGGCTATCCCGTTCGAATCGCATTTTTCGTAACCAGGGACGGTTATAGGCAGAGAGCGCACCCAGCACAAGACCTATCGGCATGATCATGTACCGCAAATCTCGACCAACACCTAGCAAATTAGCGAAGACAAAGACGTTACGGACCCCTTTGTACCCATTTTTCATCGCCTTCATTGAGTCACGAAGATAAGGCCAGTCCTCAACGATGCGCTGCTTGATGCGAGGCCAATGGTCTGCGATTAATAATTCCTCGGGTTTTAAACGATTTTTCATGCCGCTGAATTGATTCGCGATAATCGAAACGCTCACCAACACCATCGTCTCGAGCCCCACCAGCAGCATGCCGACCGGCGTCATCATCCAATCGTGCACCTCATCAGCCACATCCGCCGTCGACAGGCTGCTATTGGCATAATAGACGTCAAAAAAATACTTCAGCATGCTAAACGAGCTACTCAAGCCATCTAACGCACCATAGAGTCCGTAGATCCATTGCAAATCATGAATTTTTTTGCCCTGCTGAATGGGGTATGCTGTGTGAGGGGCGATAACATTATCGTAAAACTGACGGCGCAAAACAACCGATTGGTTGATGGCTTGGGACATGTAATTTTCATCATGGAGCTCGTGCGGCATTAAGGATCTCCGGACAACGGCTAAGATGAGCGGTATCATACACGCATTGGCGTGACTTGACAATCACATTTTCAAGCTGAATGATTTTTTCTCAAAAAACAAGGGTCTATCTCGAAAACAAATACGGCTACTGTGCGTATGAATACAAATCTGCTAGGATTGGCGACTTTTAATATTTATTATCGGGGATTTAATGCGGTTACTATCGCTTCTCTTTCTTTCTTGGTCACTCTTCGCGGGGCACGCCATGGCAAACCATGAAAAAATAACATATGGCTACATTGAAAAGGCAACCCTACCAGACCATGACTTGACCTTGTCTGCAAAACTGGATACCGGTGCTAAATCGGCCTCATTGAATGCGACACACATTTCTGAATTAGAGGTCGACGGCAAACCCTACTTAAGTTTTATCGTTCCCAGTAAGGAAGGTGACATTGCATTTAAATGTGAGTACGTAGGCCGCGTTAGTATTAAAGTGCGTTCAGGCGAAGCACATGCAAATCCCCTGCTTTTACATACCTCCATCAAACGTCCCGTTGTGCTCATGCGCGTTCAATTAGGGGCACAAGAAAAAATCATCCGCGTCAACCTCACCAACCGCAAACGGTTTATATACCCCTTGTTGCTCGGACGCGAAGCCATCATCGCGTTTAATGGCGTGATTGACCCTAGCTTAAAATACACGCTTAAACATGCGGTGAAGATCAAACCATGAAATCAAACAAACGTCATTTGTATAGCTTGATCATGGCCTTGTTCCTCATTGGAATAGGCCTTTTTTTATACCGCCATTGGGTGCTGGATGTTCCCCTCACCGACACAGAAACCGTCAACAGCTGGATGATTGAAGCAAACCTGCACTTTGTTCCAGAGCGCAACATGCCGGTGAAGGCCAGCTTTACCATTCCCTACATGCCGCCTCATTTCGCCATTTTGGATGAATATTTTGTAGCCCAACACTATGGCATCACCACCCGTTTAGATGGCAATAACCGCCGCGCCGTTTGGTCCATCCGGCGAAGTGCCGGGCCCCAGTCCCTGTATTACCGGGCTATTTTTCATGAAATGGCCAGCCATGAAGCGTACTCAACCAAGCCCCCTCGACTCAAAATACCTATTTTGGATGACAATAAAAAAACCGCTGTTCATTCGATTATCACACAGGCCCGCGAGTCGTCTGCAGACATTCAAACCTTTGCACAAAGCACTGTACGTGAACTCAACAAAAAAGATGGCAATGCCAAACTACTCGTCGGCAATGATTTCAGTGACACGAACTTAGCAAATGCGGCCATTACGGTCTTAAATCAAGCGAAAATCAACGCAGTGCCCGTCTATGGCATCTACCTCATTCAAAAAACCACGTCTAGTTTCAATGAGTGGATTGCCGTGTTTAATGGCCGTGAATGGATTTATATCAACCCACGCACAAGTGAGGCTGGATTGCCCTCGAATTTTCTCGTATGGCAATATGGAAGCGAACCCATATTTGATCTGGCGGGGGGTAAAAAACCACTGTTCACGCTCACGGTATCCCCGACCCCCATCAATGCGCTCAGCATTGCAAAGGCGCACGGGCTGCAAACAGACTCACAGCTCTTGCGTTTTTCATTATTGCAATTGCCCGTCAATGCGCAAGAAACATATAAAGTATTGCTCACCATTCCCATTGGAGCCTTCATTATTTTATTGCTGCGCAATTTCATTGGGTTAAAGACCTTTGGCACCTTTATGCCCGTCTTGATAGCGCTGGCCTTTCGAGAAACCCATGTGATTTGGGGCATCATTCTCTTTACCATCATCGTATCGTTTGGGCTGGCCGCACGATTTTATTTAGACCAGCTCCGCTTGCTCCTGGTGCCGAGATTAGCTGCTATCCTCACGGTCGTTATCATGCTGATGATCTTTATTAGTGTCATCAGCCAGAATCTAGGCCTTGAGGCCGGATTGTCTGTAGCCCTCTTTCCCATGGTCATTTTAACCATGACCATTGAACGCATGTGCGTAACATGGGATGAGCGCGGGGCTTCTGAGGCCATCAAATCGGGCGTGGGCAGCTTGGTTGCGGCCGTTATTTCTTTCGGTGCGATGAATTACCCACCGTTGCAATATTTGGTCTTTGCATTCCCCGAACTGCTCTTGGTCTTGTTGGCAATCATTCTGTGGTTTGGTCAGTATCGTGGGTACAGACTCTTTGAGCTCGTGCGCTTCAACGCCTTAGCCGGTAAAAAATAATGTGGAAAACGTATCGTCATTTACGAAAAAGCGGTGTTTTAAGCATTAACCAACGCAATAGCGATTACGTGTTGCGCTACAACCCGCGCAAACTCTACCCGCTGGTGGATGATAAATTAAAAACCAAGCAATTGGCCGTGCAAGCAGGCATCGCCGTGCCAACGCTCTACGCACTCATTGAAACCGAACACCAAATTAAAAAAATTGACCAATTATTAGAATCCCACTCCGATTTTGTCATCAAGCCCGCTTGCGGCGCGGGTGGCGATGGCATTATTGTGATTACCGACAAAGTATTTGGTCGCTACCGTCAAATCAATGGGCGCCTGCTCACCACCGTGGAAATAAGCCACCACTTGTCTTGCATGCTGTCAGGCGCATACAGTTTAGGCGGGCACCCTGATTATGCCCTCATTGAACGTCGCATTATTGTTGACCCGGTGTTTGCTGCTGTCAGCCACGAAGGCGTGCCCGATATTCGCATTATCACCCTACTCGGCTACCCTGCCATGGCCATGGTGCGCCTACCCACCCGATTATCCGGTGGCAAAGCCAATTTGCATCAAGGGGCCATTGGCGTCGGCATTGACATGAGCACAGGCATCACACACGGCGGCGTTTTTCACAACGATGCCATTGATTACCATCCTGACACCATGAATGGCATCGTGGGCATCCAAGTGCCATGCTGGGATAAAATTCTCGAAATCGCAGCCAGTTGCTATGAATTAACCGGACTGGGGTATTTAGGCGTAGATATTGTGCTGGATAAAGATCTCGGACCCGTCATGTTAGAGCTCAATGCACGCCCCGGCCTGAACATCCAAATAGCAAATCGTGAAGGAGGCTTGAAGCGCTATCGTGCGATTGAAGCGCACGCAGCCTTGGGGCGTGAATCGATTCCTTCCCGCATCGCCTTTAGCCAACAGCAATTTTCTCGATAAATGTTAGTCCATGAGCACATCCTGAAGGCTGAGATACCTTACGTCTCACCCTTCAGCCTATTCGCGTTATTTCATGATCAAACAGGGGCCCTTTTATTTCATAGCGCGCTCGCTCATGACGTGTTTGGCCGATATTCATACATTGCCATGGAGCCATTCCAAACACTCGTGGCAAAAAATGGGAGAATAGCACTTGATAGCGCACCGCTTCACGGGAATCCCTTTCTTGTATTAAAAACCCTGCTTGCAGATTACAAACAATCCACCCTCGTGGATTTACCACCCTTTCAAGGGGGCATTGCAGGGGCTTTTTCATATGATCTGTACCCATACATTGAATCATTTTCAACCGATCAATCCGATAACATGCAATTCCCGGACTTGAGCGTCGGATTTTATGATGTGGTGATATCCTTTGACCATCAAGCGCTGCGTGCATGGATTGTTTCAACAGGATGGCCCGAGAAAACGATTGACAAACGCATCAGCCGCGCCAAACAGCGCCTCGATCACATCCGTGATTTCATCGCAAATCCGCCCATCATCAACGTCGACGAAACCGCGCTAAACCTCTGCAAGACAGACAATATACACAGTCATTTTAATGAAAAAACCTACGCTGATGCGGTAACACGCGTGATCGAACACATCAAAGCAGGCGACGTATTTGAAGCCAATATTTCGCAGTGCTTTACCACCCAAAATCCCCATCTTCTGCCGTTTGATTTATACAAGCGATTGATGCGACAAAATCCAGCGCCCTTTGCCGCCTATTTAAACCTAGGCGAATTTATCGTGGTCTCCGCCTCGCCCGAGCGCTTTTTAAAATTAAAAGATGGCTTCGTTGAAACCAGGCCCATCAAAGGAACTCGCCGTCGTGATCCGGATCCTGTGGTGGACCGTGCACTGGCGGACGAACTCGTCAATAGTGAAAAAGACCGCGCCGAAAACATCATGATAGTCGATTTGATGCGCAATGATTTATCGAAAGTCTGCCGAGAGGACTCGGTCATGGTGGGTCAATTGTGTCAACTGGAAACATACCCCAGTGTTCACCATTTGGTGTCCGTTGTCACGGGCGAATTAAAGCCGAGGTTTGGAGCCATCGATTTACTGATGGCAACGTTTCCAGGCGGATCGATCACAGGCGCCCCAAAAGTGCGCGCCATGCAAATCATTGCAAGCATTGAACCCACAAAACGCGGCATTTATTGTGGCAGCATTGGATTTATTGGATTTGACGGCAACCTAGACCTCTCGATTGCCATTCGAACATACACCATCAAACAGGACATGATTACCTTTCAAGCCGGCGGGGCCGTCGTCATCGACTCAAACCCACAAGATGAGTATCAGGAAACGCTCACAAAATCACATGCATTGCACCACGCGTTGACCCATCTGGATGAATCATGATTTTACTCATCGATAATTATGATTCATTTGTTTATAACCTGGCGCGCTATGTCGGCCAACTGGGTTTTGCACATCGGGTTGTGCGCAATGATGCCATCACATTAAATGATATTGAAGCCATGCAACCAAGCCATATGATCCTCTCGCCTGGCCCAGGCACACCGAATGATGCGGGCATGACACTGGATGTGATTCAATCTTTCGCCGGCAAAATACCCATCTTAGGCATCTGCTTAGGCCATCAAGCCATAGGACAGGCCTTTGGAGGTGTCGTTGTCCAAGCGCCATACCCAATCCACGGCAAAGCATCACTCATTTATCATGACAGCAGTGGCATTTTTGAGGGCATTGAAACGCCCTTTAAAGCCGGCCGATATCATTCATTGATGTTAAACGAGTCAACCCTTCCCAACACGCTCCACGTCACGGCAAGAACAGCGGATGGCGTGATCATGGCGATTCAACATATTAAATACCCGATCGTGGGTTTGCAGTTTCATCCTGAATCCGTTCTGACTGAACACGGGTATTCGTTATTATCGAATTTTATTAGGGGCTGTTGATTTTAACGAAATAAGGAGAAGAACAAAACATTAGAAAGGGCCAATCAGTGTGTCGCCAATTGACCCAGTGGAATGACACATAGCAAGTCCAACCTCGCAAAACTAATATCGCATACGTTGTGCATGCTTGTCAACATTTACACATGCATTTTTTTCACTTTATTTGTTCTTTTTTAACTGATGCGTTAAACTCTACTCGAGCTATTTACTAACAGATGAAAATGTTTTACGCAAACAACGTTCAAGATACACGGCAACTGTTTTTTACTGCCTGGCAAAAACAGCGGCGACGACAGGCCTTACTGCCATTAGAACAACAAATTGTTGAGGTGATGCTCGATCACCCTGAATACCATGCGGTGTTCGATGCGGGTAGCCCAGAGCAAGCGTCCGCTTTTTTTGCGGCATTAGGACAAACCAATCCTTTTCTGCATATGGGGTTGCATTTGACCATCCGTGATCAAATCGCAACCAACAGACCGGCAGGCATCCGCCACATTTACACGCAATTAATTAAAAAACATGCCGATAAGCAAATGGCTGAGCATCTGCTCATGGAGCCTTTAGCTGACGCCCTTTGGCAAGCACAACGCGATCAAACCATGCCTGATGAACAAACGTATCTAGACGCGTGTCATCAGCTGATGAAGCAAACCGATGAATGGCCAGACGAACATTGACAAGCATCCATTGAACGTTCATATAATAAGAAACACAACGACTTTCTTTTGGAGCGCTTCATGCACACACGGCTGGGTCTATTCACACTCATACTCTGCATTGCAACCGGTTCACAAGCCTATCGAATGCAATGGGTGAGCGTAAGCCAAGGACCTTACGATGTCCCACCGAGCGGCGCCATGAACAACGCGCCGTCTGGTTTAGAGACAGAACCACAAGCAGGGGTGACCGGCATCCAACCCCTTATCCCCAATCAAAACAGAGGCAATACGGCCGAACAAACGAACAACAAAATAGAGATAGAACCCAATCCAATACTCCCCTCCCCAGCGCAGCCTGGCGAATAAGGAGCGCTGTAATCCTGCGGGTTGTGGTGAGTGCTGACGATCGGTTAATATATCCCACTGATTAACGACCCCAGAAGCATGCCATGATGGATAAGCCACCCGTAACCCACTTTGGTTTTGAATCAGTGGCTTGGGACGAGAAAGAAAAGAAAGTAGGCGCGGTATTTCATTCCG
>DNVL01000275.1 GCA_003507515.1 Legionella sp. | reverse complement strand
CCGCATTCGATGAATAAAATACTGAATAGTCGCTGTTAGTGCACAAAACGCTTTCACTTGCCTATAAAAAAGCATGTCAACGGTCGTTAGAACAAAAAGATGAAGGATGTCTCTTTTTTTATAGCGTTTACTGTGTGTGAGTAAGTTTAATACAACACAAGACAGGGTCATCAACATCATATACCCCCATGCAATAAAAAATAACCACGCTAAATGGGCAAGAGAAATGGTCTTAAACCACAATACAAACACTAAAAGTATATAGGATATGGCTTCAACGATCGGGCCTAATGCTTCAAACAGAATATAATAAGGAAAGGCTAATAAACCGGCCACACCGTATTTTGGATTTAAAACCATCTCTTTATAACGAAATAAACAGCGCAATAATCCACGCTGCCACTGGTTGCGCTGATGCCAAAGTTGCCTTACTGTATGCGGCCCTTCTGACCATGCAATGGAACTCGGCGAATAAATCATTGAATAGGGGTATTGTTTATTTCGCATACGGTGATGTAACCGAATGATGATTTCAGCATTGTATGAGAAATTTTGTGGATCATAGCCCCCGACACGAATCACCGCTTCTGTTTCAAACATGGTAAACGCACCCGGATGACACAAGGCTCCACCTAAAAATCGCCCCCCCTCGCGACCATATGAAAACGACCGCAAATATTCGCAACCCTGCACGCCTACGACAAGATTGAATGGGATGTCATCTTCTAGCAACTCACTATCTTTCATTTGAAAAGCATCTGGAATATAGATATCCCCTCCAATTGCAATACAATGCGTATGGGTTAAGTACATATATAACATGCGCGTGATGGCCTCGGGTTCTACTATTGTGTCCGCATCTACCGTCATAAATATAGGCGTCCGACAAACATTCAGACCTGCATTGATACTATCTGCGGCAGAGCTTGCAAGGGGGCAGTGTTGTTTATCAACCACGATTAGATTAAAGATACTGGATTGATAATAGGCGTAAACATCGCTCGTTTTTATTTTTTTCTTAAATGCAGCGGGTATTTTTTTAAGCATATACGTGTCGATGAGCAACTGCAGTGTGCCATCTGTTGATGCATCATTGACCACAACCACGTTAATATTTTTATAGTCAGCGTTCAATATAGCTGTTATTGCATTTTTAATTCTTCTCTCTTCATTAAATGCGGGAATAATAACGGTAATGGGCAATGATGCACGTTGATTAAATTTAGACATAATATTATTGAATTCTGATGCTTTATGCTTTCTCATGATGGTGATATACGTGCCTAATAAAAAAAAAGTATATCCAACCCATAACATAGAAAAATAAATGAAAATGCCAAAACCAATGTTGTTGATGATGCTTTCCAATTTATTCCCTCGTCAGTTTTTTGTTAGCAAAACACGCATGGCTGCATCATATGCGTATTGATCACCATCAGGCGTTTGGTTTTTTAAAATGAGCATTCCCTCCTCTCCCAATGCCCCCAACGCCTCGGCCGCATTCATGCGAACCCACCATTCTGGATCCTTTAAACATTTGTCTAATTCAAAAGCGTATAATGCATCTCCCAGCTCCCCTAATAATTTAGCGGATTTTGCACGGACTTCCCAATGGGCATCATTGAGATGCGACACCAATACCTTTCCTGACGCGCGTGGGTCAAAGTGATATAAATAATACAAAACTGCCACTTTCAGATCGACATTTTCTGCATTAAGATCCGCATAAACAGTTGTCACGAGGTTAAAATCAATCTCTGCATCAACGGTTGTGACAACGTCAAAATCAGAGGGAAGGTAGGTCAGCGTGCGGTAACAAAATGCTTTTATAAACGGGTCTTGTTCACGACTTAAACGGTTTTTGACGAGTGGAATGATCGTGCTATGGGCTGAGGAAATAATTTGCGCATATAATGACTGTTGCACACGTCGTCCTTGAGAAAACGTGTCAATCAATGCATCGATCATTTCCTGAGAATAAGCATTCACAGCGAAGATGGCCGCGTTCATCGCCACAAGAGGGACCGGATCATTAATGAGACGAACGATTAGATTTGTATCTATTTTGTGCGACGACAATTGGAACGCAAGGCATGCAAGATAACGTTTATACCACTGCCTCGATTGTGCCATCACTCTAGCCGTAGGAATCAAAATCAAATCCATTAATGTTACCCGTAAATGCATCCAGTTTTCACCCACCGGTGCAACATCAAATTGATGGATCATCTGAATTAAAATATCCGTGTGTTTTTTATATCTCATGATTGATTTTAGATCGAAGTCAGCGGGTTGCTCAATGCCATGCTTCATCAATCGACGGATGGATTGCTTCAGTGCATTGAGATAAGCAGCGCGATAGTATGTAAACATTTTTATTCCAAACGCGAATAGCAATAACAGGATGACCAATAGGAATTGACCTATTGCAACTGTTTTCACTACAGAAAAAATGTCTAACATACCGGCTCATTCCTTTGAATAATGCGTCCTGCACATCAATCCTGTGTCAGTGTTTTACCTATCGTTTTCTTATTATTAACGATATTGTGCAAGATAGATACCCGATTCGATCGCCACCAGCGATAAAAAAAACTATTGCATACGCCCAAATTTCGTTATGATGAATGCATAAATCATTCTATGGTTGTTTAATGCGAATTGCTGGGGTTTGTAGTTTCATGCTATTCTGTGTTTCCATGCTGCATGCGAACGACATCGGCATTCTAAACGCATCACTTGGCGATCCCAATGCGACTGCCATCATGAGAACCAGTGCATCTAAAAATCAAGTCGCCATTCCTGAGCAAAATCCGAACAAATATACGACTAAAGACAAAGTCCCGCAGCTCCCTCCTCAAAAAATTTGGAATTTAAGGGATGCGGATATTCGTGCCGTGATTGCTGAGGTATCGCGTGTGACGGGTAAAAATTTTTTAATTGATCCTCGAGTACAAGGCAAAATATCCATTGTTTCCAGCACACCCATGTCCGACAAAGAATTGTATCAAGTGTTTTTATCCATGTTGCAAGTCTCAGGCTTTAGCGCCATTCCCAATGGGCAGATTGTTAAAATCATTCCAAATATCGATGCCAGAACCCAGTCCCCCGATTTGCTGAGTCAACTCAAAAATCCACCGCATGGCGATGACATGATGGTGCAAGTGATTCCAGTGCAATATGTGCCCGCCGAGCAGCTCGTGCCCGTATTGCGGCCATTAATGCCGCAATGGAGCAGTGTTTCAGCCTATTCTCCATCCAACATGCTCATTTTGTCGGGACGTGCCAATAATATTCAAGAGCTGGCCACCATCATTAACCAAGTGGACAGCTCGTCAGCCAACGGCATTGACATGGTGCCTTTAGAGCACGCATTGGCCATGGATGTTGCCAACACACTCAAAGATTTAGTGAAATCACAACCCGGCTCACAAAACCCCACCATGATTGCTGCCGATGATCGCAGCAATGCCATTCTTGTCAGTGGCAACAAGACCGACCGCATCCGACTCCGTTTGCTAATTTCACGTCTGGACCAAAACAATCCAAACACTCCGAATGGCAACACACAAGTCATTTATTTACATTATTTACGAGCAGAAGATTTAGTGCCTATCTTGGCAGGCATCGCACAAGCGAGTTTTAGTGGCTCGGTCGGAACCACCATTGGTAGCGTCACAAGGCCCGCGCTCGACAGCACCAATCCTGCGTCCAGCATGGCGACCGATTCCTCCAATGGCGGACCACCATCCAGTGCGGCGCCCATAAACCCGCAAGCCACCCCCTACACCAGCGCGACTATCTCGCAAAATGAGGGAGGCACAAAACCCACGGTACAAATCATTGCAGAGCCCAATACCAACTCCGTCATCATCAACGGACCCGCAACACTGATTCGCACGCTAAAATCGGTGATAAACCAATTAGACATCCAACCGGCGCAACTGCTCATTGAAGCCTTGGTTGCTGAAATCGATGAAAGCGATTTTAATACATTGGGCGTTGAATGGGGGTCTATCGATCAAAAAACACGCGCACCCGAGAGCTTCAGAGCAGGCTTTGCTATTCTGAATACCAAAACCACCATCAGCCAATTTCAAGCCCAAGTGTATGCTTTGGCTCAAGACCACAAAGCAAACATTCTCTCAACGCCGTCGGTGGTAGTGTTAGACAATCGCCAGGCTAAAATTTTAATTGGGAAGCAGGTGTCTGTTGCCTCATCCTCTTACCCGAACAACGCGAATGGCACCGCGGCCGGTGGCAGCCCCTATACGACATTTAACCGCGTAAACGCCGCTTTGCATTTGTATGTTCGCCCACAAATTACTCGAGGAAATGGGATTGAAATGCAGATTGACCAAGGCAATGACACCCTGGCGTCGCCTGACTTGTTGGGCAACAACCCAAACCCTACTTTTAATATCAGTGCCATTGTCACCTCGGTGCATGTTGAAAGCGGCGACGTGATTGTGCTTGGTGGCTTGGCCCAGGATCGTATCAACAATGAGAACAATAACCT
>DNVL01000281.1 GCA_003507515.1 Legionella sp. | reverse complement strand
TTTGCTTATCACAGGCATTTCCAGAATTTAATACGCGATGGTTTGGGTACAGCAAAGCGTGTTTCTACTTCGCGAATGAAACCATGGATAAATGAAGCGTCATGAAATTGTTTGGCATATGTTTCTTTGAAATGAGGCGACCATAAAATATTGCAGGTGCAATCACAGGACAATGGATCGTGCCACAGGCCATCTTCACCCATAACCCGTATCTCACAGCCGCAGATAGCGGCTTCTCGTAACACATTGCTATAGTGATCATAAGAATAGAGCATGCGTGTACGTCGAAGCGTGTCACCCAGTGCAGCCATGTTAGGGGTCAGCGTCTCTAACGGCAAAATGGGTGTATGGTCTGGCAAAGGATATTGCGTCCTTAGGGCGTGTCCTTTGTGGGTAAAAGAACAATCGATGGTTTTTGGCACACGCGGATCGGGATAAATATGGGTTGGATCAACCAAGCCCATCCATAAAACACGCGATGGATTCAGTGGTGTTGTCACCGCCTGATTGACGATAGTTAAGCGTTGAGGGTCATATACAAATACCATTTCGTTTTCAGAGTAAGTTTTATCTCCTCCTAAAAGACCGGGATTGTTCAGCGCCCAGCGAATGACTTTTTTCGCTTGAAACGGGTTTCCGGACACGACTTCAGGGTAAACAACGATACTGTCCCCAACGGCTCCGGTATGTATTGGGGTATTCCAACCCGATAAACCGGGGGTCGTTGTTGGCTCATTTAAAAGAATGGCTGCAGAATATCCGGATGTGTTGAGATGGTGACACAGTCGATACAGAGCGCGAACACCCGAACTGCGGTGGGTATAAGGAAAGGCGTAAATAAGAAAAGTGGGCTCTGAGGTTGAACGCTTGAGCCATGACGATAGGAAGGGTTTGATCATGCTGGACCTCGGTAAGCAGGAAAATACGTTGGATTGGCGCCATTTTTTGCACATAGCGTGTTATATTGTTCGTGATCATTGATGATGCGTAACAAATAAACTGGAACCATTGTGTTTGCCCAGCGCGCTTTGAAAACTCCCAATCCTTTGGAACCACCAGCGGGTATCCCTCCGGTTAGTAATCGAACGTGTCGTTTTTCGGAAAACGCCTGAAGGCCCGCCATCAGGCGATAGGAGGCGTTCCATTTTAATCCATCATCTGAGCAGGCCATGTGAAGCATTTGTAAGACATCACCCCATATCACACCACATGCTATGGCGCCTATCCCATCTTTGTGTGTGACTTCGAAAAATATGCTGTTTTTTAGAGCAGCGATTTGCTCAAAATGCGACAATGGAAAATCAAGGTAGGAGTTGGTCAAATTTCGCCGTATTTTTAATCGGTTGTACAAATCAGCCATGCGTAAATGCCGATTAGTATCGGTGACGATATGGAAATCCGTTGTTTTTTCACATTGCTGTAATCGCGCCATTGTTCGTGCGCTAAAGACCTTTAGTGGCAAATGCGGATCGTATGCGTAATGTTGTTTGAATAAGACCAAGCCATCTTTCGTTGTGTCAGGGGGAATATAACCGGGCTGAGTCACCGCGGTGATCGTTAGCATGTCAGGAAATCCAGTACGAAGTGCATCCAAATCGTCTGGACCATTGATGCAAATATAAGGCCAGGCGCCGACGCCGTCGTAACAGGATGTACCTGGAATCAGGCGCTTTAAAATTGAAAAGGGATGTGTTGGATGCGAGACTGTACAGCCTAAATGGGTGAGACCAGATAGGTAGGGCGGTGCATTGAAAGGGCAATCATTTAATTGCACGTTAAATAGATCATCCATTGAGGGCTACTAATCCTGCATGAATGGTTTATAATGGTTGAAAAACTCGTGCTTAGAGACGCCATTTTCATACGAAAAACCATGATGTTGTAAGAATGAGCGTAGAATACTATAAAATTTTACGCATGAATATTAATTTAAGCCGTGCTCTGAATGCATTTGATGTTGAAAACAGCCTATTCGACTCTTCAACGGTAAATGGGTTGCTTGACGGATGATAAGGTTGGAATGGATTTGAGTAATCGCATGAATGATGAAATGAACGCGATAGTGAAGCACTGGTCTATTTGGCTGATGCTGGGCAGTCAAGATATCAAACTGAGATATCGCCATTCAGTGATAGGTCCTTTCTGGATCACCATCAGCATGGTCGTTACTATTTATAGTATGGGTTTTTTGTATGGGCATTTATTTAAAGTAAATCTCGAAAACTATTTTCCCTATTTAGCTTCTGGCGTTATTGGTTGGTCGTTTATATCCGTTCTTATTCTGGAAAGCAGTAATGCCTTTATAGAGGCAGAAAGTTACATCAAAAATCAAGATAGCTACATGTCTATATTCATGATGAGATTGGTTTTAAGAAATATTATTATTTTAATGCACAATATGTTGGCATTTATACCCATCATTTTTATCTTTCATTCCGGTGTGAGTTTTAATATGTTATTTCTTGTCCCTGGGGTGTTCCTTATCGCCATAAATGCAGTTTTTTGGGGAACGTTGGTAGGAATCGTTGGCACCAGGTATCGGGATTTTACTCAAATAATTAATAGCTTGATCCAGGTTGTATTCTTTTTGACACCCATCATGTGGATGCCTAATTTATTGCCTGAAAAATATCAGTGGATAGCGGAATACAATCCGTTTAACCTGTTTCTTAATTTAATAAGAGCTCCTTTGATGAATGAAGTGATTGGCTTACATAATGTGGTGGCTGTTCTTCTTATATCGATCCTTGGGTTTTTACTGTACGCTCGTTATTTGAGAAAATATAAGCACTGTATTGTGTTCTGGTTATAGGTGGGGCATGAATGACGTCTATTGAATTGAGTAATGTTTGTCTCGACTATATTATTAAAAGTGGTTCCGACTCCATTAAAAAAACAGCGGTTCAGTTATTCAATAATGCATTTAAAAAAAACATTGGTAGTCGCGCTGTAGTTAAGAACTCATCTTACAGGGCTCTCAACGATATTAATTTAAATATATTGAAGGGAGACAAAATTGGTTTGTTGGGTAGAAATGGCGCGGGCAAGAGTACATTGCTTCGGGTCTTGGCTAACATTTATAAACCTGGTTTTGGAGAAATGAATATCAAAGGAAAGGTGGGCAGCTTGTTTGATGTCAGTCTGGGAATGAATATGGAGGCTACCGGGTACGAAAACATCATCAATCTAGCCATCATGAGAGGTTTTTCCAAAAAAACAGCACAAGCGATTACGGATGATATTGAAACATTTACCGAGTTAGGTGAGTTTTTAAATAGTCCTGTAAAAACATACTCTGCAGGCATGCAAATGAAACTTGCGTTTGCTGTTTCTACTGCCATTCCACCCGAAATCATGCTGATTGATGAGGTAATTGGTGCTGGCGATATTCATTTCATGGAAAAAGCGACAAAACGGTTGGAAAATACGATTGAACAAACTCATATTTTAGTGCTCACTAGCCATTCGAACGATATTATCAAGCGGTTTTGCAATAAAATTGTTGTTCTAGACCGCGGCGAGATCCAGTTTGTTGGGAATGTCAGCGAAGGTATCGAGTATTACCAGGGTTTTGTCTCCTAACCCTATACTCAGCTAAACTGATCTGACATCCTCATATGCTGAAAGACAAAGGCCCT
>DNVL01000210.1 GCA_003507515.1 Legionella sp. | reverse complement strand
CGATTTCCAGGAATGATTGTAAGGGGGCCGCCCGCGTTCTCAGCACCCAGAGAATCAGCCGATTCCGTGAACGAAACCACCAATGCCCAGTCTCGGCTTTGGCCAATCCTTCAAAGGACCCAGGCGGAAAGGGTTGGCGTGCCTCAGGCATGGGCCACTCCTTTGAAAACAAAATAACGCATGGCAACAAAGAGGAAACCCGCCACGACAAAAATGGCTATACCCTGGACCCACTGATGCGGGTAGCCCAATTGATCCGAAAAATATGCCAGGATCGCGAGATTCAGGAAATAACCCAGCCCATAGGCCATGATGTATTTAACCCCAGACCCAAAGATACCCTCGCTTGAACGAAACGTGAAATTTCGATTACCCAAATAGCCCAGCACAGCACCCACCAAATATAGGACCGTCATAAATACTTTTGGATATGGATAAAAACGGGTAATAATAAAATATGCAATATATGCTATATAATTATTTATGATACCAACCAAGGCATACCTAAATAACTGACGAGTCAAGGATGATCGGAACAAGCCCGAATATGAAAGGCAATACAGTTTTCCAATTATTTCAAGGGAGCGATAGTTCATTGAATGATTCAGCCAGAGAATCCTTTAGCGGCCAGAGGGGCTTTTGACAAGCGGCTTTGATACGGTTAAATCACACGTAAAATTATCCATATATTCATTAATAATAAACATGGATAGACACAAGATTCGCGCCACTAAAAAATTCACGCATTGATCAGGATTCACCCAACGGTAATATCTGACAATAAAGACACCGATTTCCGCCTCACCATTATGCAGGCATATGCCCTTAGGGTCAGCGACGCCAGCCTCAATTCCTGCATCACAAATAATAAAGAAAAGATAACCATGAACAAACACGCCTTCAAACCACTGACACTGCATTTTCAGCGTTATCACTTCACATTAGCGGCTATGCGCGAGACGCATGCGAACGATTACGCCAAAAAAAGTCTTACTCAATACCCTTAGCACCGACTTGACACAATACAATACCATGACCCTCCAATCGAATCACGAAGAAATGTCCTTGGATAGAGGTAAATTATAGTAATCACGAATCACATATATAGGACGCCGCTTGGTCTCATCATAGGTCCGGCCGATGTAAAGCCCCAGAAAACCGAGATTCATAAACATCAGACCTCCGATAAACCAGATGGAAACGAAGACACTGGTCCAACCCTCAACTGAAACCCCTTCCGTGTAATAGCGTAAGATATGCCAAGCCCCACTCAGAATGGAAGAAAAGGCCATGACGAACCCAAACTTAATAGATATTCTTAACGGGCGGTTTGATTGGGCCATGATACTGTTGACAGCCAAATGTAGCAACTTGGAAAAGTTATAGCTTGACTTACCGGCATGCCTTGCCGCGTGTTCGACATCGATCGATGCTGATGGGAATCCCAACCAACGGACAAATAAGGGAAAAGACCTTACTGATTCGCGCATCTGCCGGATACTTTCGATGACGGTATTACGGTAGATGCCAAAATTGGCAACAGCCGGATCGCTCTCTTGCTCAGTAAGATAATCAAATATTTTATAGAATACCTTGGAGGAAAACCGCTTAAGATGTGAGTCGATACGATTAGCGCGACGAGCAAAAACTACATCATACCCCTCCTGCCCCTTTTCATATAACCTCACAATTTCTTCAGGCTGGTCTTGAAGATCGCAATCCATTACCACAACCCAATCACCATTAGCATGATCAAGCCCGGCAGTGATAGCATGGTGTTGACCGAAGTTTCTCGAGAAGCGTATACCTTTTACACGATAATCTTGATTTGCAAGGAATCCAATCGCCTTCCATGAATCATCCGGACTGGCATCATTTACCATGATAATTTCATAGTCAGGTGTGATACTTCCCAAGACAACTTGTAATCGTCGAACGAGTTCGACAAGTGCAGCCAAGCAGCCATAAACAGGTATCACTACTGTGATATGTGGGTTATTAACAGTCATCTTGCAGGCTCATTAACATACTCGACTACAGCGGACTTATTTATATACAACGGTCTTTATGTAGAGATTTAGTTGCATTGCATATGCGCGACATTCGATGGAATGCTGCGGCCGCGGACGCTGGACTTAGTTTGCTTGGCCTATCGCGGCTATTCCCGGTGTCACTAAACTTTTCCGAGTAGTCCCAGAGAGATTAGGAAGAGGGTAGCGCTTTACGCATATTTTATTTTTCTGTTTTAACTCAGCCATTAATTTACACTCTGATGTGTTCGATGATTTCACTGACATTTCGTATCGACTCAGGAAGATGCGGGTAGAGGCCAGCTTCGTCGAGCAGCCAGACCTTCAGGCCGAGACTACTGGCAGGCAGGAAGTCGAGGACATAGCTGTCGCCGGTGTAAAATGCTTGGGCTATGTCGAGGCTATGGCGTTCGAAGAAACCCTGATAGAACCGAGGGTCGGGTTTTTCCACCCCTTCGGTCTGCGAAATATGCAGATAATCCACGGTGTCGGCAAGGCCCAAGTGATCATGGACGATCTGCTCCAGGCGGGTGTCGAAATTGGAAATGATGCCGATACGGTAGTCGCGGCGTCGTAGTTCGGCAAGCATATCTCGTACGCCAGGCTTGAGCTGCCAGTGCGCCCTGGTTTCTCCGAAGGCGTGGATGAGACCGGAGGGGTTGGCCAGATGCGCTACGCCGAGATGAGAGAACAGTTGCTGGTTATACTTGCGGTAGAAATCGGCTCGCTGTTTTGTGGCCGTGGTGTTCACAGAGCTGTATGGCATGTGTAGGTCCACCGCTTTATAGGCGCGAGCAATGGCGTCCATGCCAACCCGTATGCCACTGACGCTTTCTATGTAGGTGGCGACAATGTTATGGCGGTTCGGTTGCAGTTCGGCAAGGGTGTCGGCGAAGTCGAACAGGGCGCAGGCGGTC
>DNVL01000083.1 GCA_003507515.1 Legionella sp. | reverse complement strand
CGGCATAGAAATAATGCGCATAGAATTCAGGTGTCGCCAATTTTTGTTGCGAGAAAACTGATGAGCACGCGAAGGTGGATATTTTGGATTATCACCATCCAACCAAAGGTTGACGTCAAAGAGATAACTTTGTTTGTTCCAAAGCATGCCCGCCAGCGCTTGTCTTTGAATCATGCACTCCTCTTCGGATGCTTTTTGAGGATGGATGCTGGCATAAAATTGATCTGCTTCCGCTTTCCTCTTGTCAACGATTTCTTCCACGTCTTGCAATGGGTTTTCCATAGGCGTTGTGGTCAGGCGGAAACATAACGTAATGGACTCACCCGGGGGGATAATGGATGTATAATGTAATCCCGCTTTTGTCCCCTTCTCTTCCAAATTAACACTCGCTTCATTGTGAATAATGTGGCGATGAAATGCGTCTTTGACGTAGAGCGAACGCTTGTTGGTGTAGTCATTAAAAACACGCTCATTGTTTGTTTCGTTGTCGGTGAACAGAATCTCGGCGCCAACCGGTCCAAAAAGGTATCGTTTTCCAACATGGTATTCAAATATAAGGTTTGGCATAGGTGCCGTCTCTGTATCATCTGCCAGCAAGCCCATCATGCCTGTTGTTTTAAAATTTACAATCGATGGCTTTGGTCGTATCTCCTCCCCCCAAGACCACGTGTTGCGAAACCACAGTTGTGGGATAAGATCTAGTCGGCTTGCTTTAAGACCACGATTAAAGGCTTGGATGCGAATGCAAAGGTCTTCTGGATCAGCTTTCGCATATTCAATAAAAACATCAAAGTATTGGTTATCATTAAAAATACCGGTTTGGATGAGTTCAAATTCTTCCTGTGTTGAGGAGCGACGCTTATTTTCCAGCACCAGTTGCTCATAAGGAAATTCACTTTGCTGGTATTTATAAAGGTATTTCATATAAGAGTGGGTGGGCAGCCCATCCAAGTAATAATAATACTCTTTCACGTCTTCCCCATGGTTTCCTTCATTATGCGAAAGGCCGAATAGGCGTTCTTTTAAAATAGGGTCGCAGCCATTCCACAAGGCAAGAGAAAAACAAAGTATTTGAAAGCGGTCACTAAACCCTGCAATCCCATCTTCGCCCCAACGATACGCTTTTGATCGGGCCAGATCATGGGAAAGGTAATTCCATGCGTCTCCATCATGACTATAATCCTCACGAACGGAACCCCAAGAGCGCTCGGATAGGTAAGGTCCCCATTTTTTCCACGGNNATTTTTTTAAATTTTCCGCGCTGTCCATATCGTTTTATACTCCCTTGAAATTATCTTTGATAAAGGCATAATACTCATTCTACCGCTCTATTGAGACTATCAATAAGTAGTGGCTTTAATTGTTGTAGAAGACTGAACGAGGAAAAGATATCATACAATAATAATTTATCATCTTTGTGTGACACATGACAACATGGACTGTTCGAAAAGCTATTTTTCCAATTGCTGGACTAGGAACGCGATTTTTACCGGCCACTAAAGCCTCTCCGAAAGAAATGCTACCCATTGTGGATAAGCCATTGATCCAGTATGCAGTGGAGGAGGCATACGCCGCGGGAATACGTCAAATGATTTTTGTGACAGGGCGATCTAAACGCGCGGTAGAAGACCATTTTGATACGGCGTTTGAGTTGGAGTCGATGCTTAAATCCTCGATGAAATCTGATTTGCTTTCTTTGGTTCACGCAGTGAAACCTGACGATATGGAATGCTTTTATGTTCGACAGCCTAGTGCCTTAGGACTAGGGCATGCCGTATTGTGCGCTGAAGGATTGGTTGGAAATGAACCGTTTGCTTTATTGTTAGCGGATGATTTGATGATAGGTCATCCGCCCATTCTCTCGCAAATGGTTGATCAATTTTCCATTTCTCAAACGAGTATCATTGCGGTACAAAACGTGCCCATATCTTGTTCTGATCGATATGGGATTGTAGTGGGAGAGTCTTTTTCAGAAAGGCTGATGGATATCCAACACATCATAGAAAAGCCATCCCCTGCATCCACTCCCTCAACGATTGCGGTCGTCGGACGCTATATTTTTACACCGGGTATTTTTAAAGAAATAGCGCGTCAATCGTTGGGAGTGAGCGATGAAATTCAACTCACTGACGGTATTGCCTCATTGCTTAAACGAGAAAAAGTTTTAGCATATGCATTCTCTGGCACTCGATATGATTGCGGGACCAAGCTCGGTTTTTTGCAGGCGAATGTGGACGTGGCCGAACATCATCCGGAGATTGGTTTAGAATTTTCCGCTTGGTTAGAAACAAAAGCTAAGGCATTGGGAATCTAATTGCGAGAGAAAGCATGAACCCTATATTTTGATGCTTAACGTCGTTTAGCTCGTTTCAACATGCGTTGTCTATGTTTGACTTGCTTATCCGTTAAGGTGTTTTTTCTATCTTTAAACGGATTGTTGCTGTTTTTGAATTCCAGCTTCAATGGCGTGCCGACAAGCCCCAGCTCCGTAGTAAACGCATTCGCCAAATAGCGTTTGTAACTGTCAGGCAATGAGTCCACTTGATTGCCATGAATGATGACTACCGGTGGATTATGGCCGCCGGTGTGGGCGTAACGCAATTTAATGCGACGGCTATTCACCAATGGTGGCGTATGTTTGGTTGTCAAATCCAACAGTATACGGGTTAATTTTGGTGTGGAAAGCACTTGTACGGCTGACATATAGGCTTGCATGATGTCTTTAAATAGACCACCAACCCCACTGCCATGCAAGGCTGATATAAATCGTATTTTAGCAAAATGAACAAAATGAAGCCTGCGATTGAGTTCAGATCGAATTTTTTCTTTATGATCCTCATCCAACCCATCCCACTTATTCACCGCAATGACGAGCGCTTTACCCGACTCCACAATAAACCCTAATAAATGTAAATCTTGATCCGTCAGTCCTTCAGTGGCATCCATGAGCATGAGGCAAACGTTTGACTCTTTGATGGATTGCAAGGTCTTGATGACAGAAAATTTTTCAATTTTTTCATCAACACGCGCGCGCCGTCTTACACCGGCTGTATCAATGAGCACATAATCCTGTTCATCCCGCTCAAACGGAATCGCAATGCTGTCACGTGTAGTCCCTGGCATGTCATATACAACGACACGCTCTTCACCAAGAATCCGGTTCACGAGCGTTGATTTTCCTACGTTTGGACGTCCTGCAAAACAAATTTTTACAGGGTTTCCTTCTGAGGGGATCTCTTCCACTGCCAGTTCATAGTGTTCAGTCACGTCTTTTAATAATGTCGGTGTGCCGCGCCCGTGAGTTGCCGATACCGGATATATATCGTTGAAACCCAACGATTGAAAATCAGCGCAAGCCACATCTTCATCCATGCCATCTGTTTTATTCACCACCAAATAAACAGGCTTGCTCATTTTCCGCAAGCGCATGGCAATGTCACGATCCACAGCCGTAAGACCTGCACGTCCATCCACGAGAAAAAACACGCCATCGGCTTCTTCCAAAGCGAATTCAGACTGTTTGGACATCAATGCATCAACAGCAACATCATCAACGCCTACGCCTCCTGTATCCACCACTATAAATGGCTTTTTTTCAAACACAGCATCGCCGTATTGTCGGTCTCTGGTCAACCCAGGAAAATCAGCGACCAAGGCATCCTGCGTTCGGGTGATGCGATTGAATAACGTTGATTTGCCGACATTGGGACGGCCTACT
>DNVL01000095.1 GCA_003507515.1 Legionella sp. | reverse complement strand
AGGCTGTCACGCCGATGAACCAACGTAACGCTTGCGGCAATATTCGATAAGTACAGCGCCTCTTCAACTGCCGTGTTGCCGCCCCCAATGACGCAGACCGCTTTATTGCGGTAGAAAAATCCATCGCAAGTTGCACACGCTGATACACCACGGCCTTGATAGGCGGTTTCTGATTCCAATCCTAAATAACGCGCAGACGCGCCAGTGGCAATGATCAATGCATCACACGTATAGGTTTCGCTATCGCCTTTCAAGACAAAAGGGCGTTGTTGCAAGTCGGCCTTCACAATGTGATCTGAGATGATTTGTGTATCAAATCGCTCGGCATGCTGTTGCATGCGCTCCATCAAGGCAGGCCCTTGCAAGCCTTCCACATCGCCTGGCCAGTTATCAACATCCGTGGTGGTGGTCAATTGTCCACCCGGCTGCATGCCGCTGATGATCACAGGATTTAAATTGGCACGCGCCGCATAGATGGCGGCTGTGTATCCAGCAGGGCCTGATCCAAGGATGATCAGCCGATGATGATTGCTTGCTTTCATGTGGTTTGCCTGTTGTCGAAGGAATGGATAATGGCAAATGGTATGATAAAATGGGCCGTATGAATAGACCCCTTTTTTTTAGGCCTGCTTTGTACGCACAAATAACTGCGTATAATAAATACGACCCCGTTCATCCCGTGCTACACCAATGCCGGTTAAATTATAATGCCCCCGAATATTTTGTCGATGCCCTGGGCTTAATAACCAGTTTTTAACAACGTCTTGTGCATTTTTATAATTGTATGCAACGTTCTCAGCACAGCCGTTGGTGTATTGGATAGATTTGGATAATCGTTTGACGCGCTCATCAAATTTATGGTGGCCAAAGGGCAGTTGATGGCGCGCCATCTCAACGCTGTGTTGTGTGGCTTCTTTTGAAATAGTGGCATTCATGGTCAATCTCGACAAACCATGGGTAATGCGGTATTGGTTGATATGGTGTAAAATCTCCGTTTGCATGGTGTCATCGGCGTGTGCCGGTTGCATCAGATGGATTGAGAGTAACATCAGTGTGATCGCAAGGCGCGATTTCATTTGTTTCATAACTACACCCAGTGGTTTAAAAAATGACTTATAACGCGTTTACTTTGGTTTGTCAAAATTTATCGCGCCCCATCGTTCCTCGGATCTTATGCTGTAGCTTGATGGTCTTGATGCTTTGGCAGGTCGTAACGGCGGTTAGCTCGATGCTTTCGTTGAATCAATCCACACCAACAGGTCGTCAATTGCCGATTAAAACCACGATTTCGCATCCCGCGGTTTCCAGTGCAGGGTTAATCAAGCCATTTTTTGGGAGTTACATCCCCAGCAATATCAATGATGCTGGGGTGAAAGCGTCGGTGCTGAATGTTGAGGTGGTGGGGATCTTGTTTTCCAATCAAAAGGCTGATTCACAAGTCATTCTGAAAATGGCCAATGGGCAAGTGCAAACGTTTCGTGTGGGCGACACATTATCGGGTGGAGCGCTCATCCAGCGGATTACGCCTGAGGGCGTATTAATTGAGCGAATGGGCGCATTGGAGAGTATCAGTTTACCTAAAAATGAATTAATCTTCGAGGCTCAGCCGAAGCCGTTGGTTCCCTAAGTTAAGGATAGATGTCATGCATTTTAGTCGTATTCTCTTGGTTCTTGCCTGTTGGGTGACTGTTTTGAGCGGGTGCGCTGTAAATCATATGAATCTACACGAAGGGATACGTAGTTTTCAGCTTCAAAATTATCGCGATGCATTTATTCGTTTAAAACCAGAAGCGGATAAAGGGCATGCAGATGCGCAGTATGCCATTGGGTATATGTATTATTATGGGCAAGGTGTGGTGGAAGATCGCAAAAAAGCTTGGTATTGGATTACGTGTGCCGCGAAGGCGGGGCATGCGGATGCACAGGCAGCCGTTAAAATCTTAAGCAAAGCGCCGGTTGCTAAGCCCCGTTAATCACGATGTTGTCGCGTTAAAAAACGATCGATAATTTTTCTAACCGGTGTGGATACACCAATGTTTTGTATCTCATTGGCATGAAACCAACGTCCAGAGCATTCACCACTTGCCGTGTCGCTTGCGCGCAGTTGCAAAGACCATGCCAAAATATGCAAATGATAATGGCTAAAGGAATGTTTAATTGTTATCAACTCCTGAGCTTGCATCGTTTGAAAACGATAGGTCTCACGGATATATATGGATGGGTCGACATCCATATCGATGCTCGGCAGGCACCACAATCCGCCCCACAATCCGCTCGGCGGGCGTCTTTCCAAATAAATCAAATCATGCAGGTTATGCAGCAATAAAAATTGTTGGCGCTGGATGGGCAGTGATTTTTTTAATGGTTTATTGGGATAATCACCCACCACATCGTGCTGATGGGCCTGACAGTTGGCGTGCAATGGGCATGCGATGCAGTCTGGTTTTTTAGGCGTGCAACACGTGGCGCCTAAATCCATGATGGCTTGGGTGTAGTCTGCACAACGTGTACTCGGCATGCATGCTTGCGCCCAGTGCCAATAGAGCCGTTGGACGCTTGCCCGTTGTGCTTGCCCATCCACACGAAAATAACGGCTTAAGACACGCCGAACATTGCCATCCAAGATGGCCGTTTGTTGATTAAACGCTAGCGATGCAATGGCCGCAGCCGTTGACGGGCCAACGCCTGGCAGCGTCAATAATGTGTCTAAATCCTGCGGGAATTGACCCTGGTGCTGGTCATGTATCATTTGTGCTGCGCGATGCAAATGCCGCGCTCGACTATAATATCCAAGACCTGACCAATGCGACAAAACATGATCTTCAGATGCCAATGCTAGTGATTGCACATCCGGAAATTGTTCAATAAAACGTAGAAAATAGGGAATGACGGTTTTGACCTGCGTTTGCTGCAACATGATT
>DNVL01000236.1 GCA_003507515.1 Legionella sp. | reverse complement strand
ATATTATTGATGGAATACAGTTCACCACGCGGATTCAGCGCCCAACCGCCCTTGTCCACCACGTCGTTTGCCAGCGGAATATCCGCGGTGATGACCAGATCACCTGCTTGCATGTGATCAACGATATGATTGTCCGCTACATCAAAGCCCGCACCAACTTGATACCGTTTGATATAAGGCGATGCGGGCGTCGACAACGCGTGATTGGAAACCACTATCAGCGGTATTTTAGTCCGCGTGGCGGTCCGAAACAAAATGTCTTTGACGGGTTTCGGGCACGCATCGCCATCCATCCAAATCTGCATTTGTAGTTAACCCACGACACTATAAGCAGCGTCCACAAACAATGTATGGCCATTGATCATGCCTGCCTCCGGCAAGCACAATAAATAGATGGCATTGGCTACGTCTTCTGGTGTCAACGGACGTCCGGCCAGTGAGGTCGCTTGGTATTCATCCAGTAATTGTTGGCGATTGGGGAAATGCTTCAGCGCATCGGTGTCCACAACACCGGCGGACACGGTATTAGCCGTGATGCCAAATTCGGCCAATTCGAGGCTTAACGATCGTACCAATGCTTCAAGAGCCGCTTTAGATGCGCCAATAAACGCATAATTCGGAATGGCTCGCTGTGCGCCTAAACTGGACATAGCGATCACCCGACTGCTTGGCGGCATCATGGAGCACCCTTCACTGACCAAATGGTTCAGCGCCAAAGCATTGGTTTCCATGCACCAGCGCCAATGTTTGGTCGACATCTTCAATGCGGGTTTTAATACCCCACTGGCCGCATTACTGACCAAAAAGTCTAGTTTGCTAAAGTGCTCACGAAATAAAATAAACATCTCTTTGATAGATTGATGATCAGCTACATTCGCCTGAATCGCGATGGCACGACGGCCTAAGGCCTTGATTTCATCGACCAATACCGAGGCTTCATCAGAGCTGTTGTAATACACAATTGCCACATCACACCCAGCATGCGCCAATTTCAATGCAGTGGCTTTACCGATGCCGCGTGCGCCACCCGTAATCAACGCCACTTTGTTTTCGAATACTAAACTCATTCTATCAACCTGTATTTTTAAAAAGAAAAGCAGCTACCGTGATTCATTCTGACTGTCAATCAGACGACCAATAAAATTTTGCGCAAAAAAAAACCTTGTTTCACCCATGCTATCTTTAGTACCATCTGCATATCCTATTTAGTGTTGGACTCCTATGAAGCAACCCTGGTTAAGCCGTGTTTTCCCTATTGCCGCCATTTACTCTTTCCGCATGCTGGGCTTGTTCATGCTCATTCCGGTGTTTTCGGTGTGTGCAACCGAGCTCAAACACGCGACCCCCGAACTCATTGGCATGGCCTTAGGCAGTTATGGACTCAGCCAAGGCCTATTGCAAATTCCATTTGGGATGTTATCTGATCGTGTGGGTCGAAAGCCCATGATCACGTTAGGCCTGATGTTATTTGCATGCGGCAGCCTGCTAGGCGCGTATACCGATTCAATCTACGGCATGATCTTCGCGAGAATCCTACAAGGCACAGGTGCCATTGGCAGCGTGTTAATGGCCTTGTTAACGGATTTAACCCCGGATAGCGCACGCACCAAAGCCATGGCGGTGATTGGTGTGACCATTGGGCTCTCCTTCAGCTTGGCCATGATCATAAGTCCTGCTATGACCCATTATTTTGGATTGCACGGCATTTTCTATTTCACGACCCTGTTAGCGGTCTTTGGATTGGTGTTGCTACACACCGCCATCCCAACCCCTATCAAGGAGCCCTTCCAAATCCCACATGACCTCCTGGTCCATCAATTCAAGCAGTCGCTTCAAAACCTCCATTTGCAACGCCTCAATGCCGGCATTTTTTTCCAGCATCTGATGCTGACGTCCACCTTTTTTGCCATCCCCATGATCTTGCAACAACACGTGAAGCTGGGGCATTTAACAGAACAATGGCATTTTTATCTGCCGCTGATGATCGGTTCATTTCTCGCCATGTTGCCCTTCATTATATTAGCGGAGCGAAAACAACAGATGAAAGCGGTCTTTATCGGATCGGTCATCGTCATGGGACTATCCCAGTTCATACTGGCTTATAATTATTCGAATTGGCTCCTCATATGCACCATGATGTTTGTCTATTTTATAGCGTTCAATATTTTGGAAGCCAACTTGCCCTCGCTCGTTTCGCGTTTTGCGCCATCCAGCAGCAAGGGGACTGCCATGGGGATTTATTCAAGCAGCCAATTTTTAGGAATTTTCGCCGGTGGTGCACTGTCTGGCGTGATTTATCAATCGGCGGGCTTTCAAGGGATATTTATCATCAATGGCTGCATTTCCTTGGTTTGGCTCGGCATGTCGTTGTATATGCAGCCCAATCAATACCAACTAACCCTTGTTATTCCCTATGCTGGAACAACACATGAAAAATTAGGTCTCATGCAAGCATTGCGCACCCTTCCTGGCGTCCAAGAGGCGGTATACGACAGTACCGAGCGGTGTATTTATTTACGTGTAAACAAGGCGACTTATCAGAATGGCAGCGCTGAAAAAATATTGTACCCTAGATGAAGATACCGCGCAGGAGATTTTGACCTTGCTGCCTATTCTGTCCCAAAGATCATCAATTCCCGCCAATAAAAAAAACCGCATAAAATA
>DNVL01000276.1 GCA_003507515.1 Legionella sp. | reverse complement strand
AACATATTGGTGACTTGCAAGGCTGCATTCTTTACCGTGTTGTCATTGTTCATCTGAGCCTTATTTAGGCTGGTATTATCAGGAGAATCAATCATTACGATAGAAAGAACCTGCTGTTCTTGACGTTGTAATTGGCGTGCAATCTCATAAGAAATAATCCCGCCCAAACAAAACCCTCCTAATTCGTATGGACCATTGGGTTGAACTGACTTTATGAGGTCAATATAATAACGGGCCATTTCTGGAATGCCTTGGATTGGTTTATCATGGTTCATAAAACCACGCGCCTGAATAGCATAAAAAGGTCGGTTCACTAAAGCGGCAATAGCAACATAACTTTCTACACCACCTAAACCGCCATGAATCCAAAATATGGGTTGCCCTTGATGTATTGAATTTAAATGAATTAGCTCAGGATAGCGTGTTGAATGAAGAGGATGACGACTTGATATTTGAGGCAGATGCTTCATCGAATTCAGTTTTTTAGTGAATGATTCAATCGTATCTTTTGGTGTTAATTGTCTTGGTGAAAAGGAGGGGAATTGTGTGCGAATTCGTGAGGTTATTTCAACGAACATTATTGAATTTAATCCATAATGTTGGAGTTCCGTTCGTGCATTAAGCGCTTCAGGTACAAGCCCTAATTGCATGGATAGAATAGAACGAATAAATGGCTCGATATCGTCTTTTTTTAATGGAATCGATGAGGGGATTGTCACCGAACTCTTCTGTCGATGAGAACTTAACCAACAACGGCGCAGCTCAAAAGGATACGTTGGTAACGGGATGCGCCGTGCATTTGCCGTTTGGTAAAGAATAGCCCAGTTTATTGCTGCGCCTATCGTCCAAAAACGGGCAATTTGCTCCAGCTTGTCTGATGTATACAATAAACTTAATAATGTATCGCCAATCTGTCCTGAAAATAACGCCATTATTTCGGCGTTTTGATTCTCTATGTTACCGGTAAAAATCCAGTTTCTTTGAGGATCAGTCGAAGCTGTGTTGCACAATAGTTGTAGCGCATTTTGTAATTCATTCAGCGATGTCACAATAAAAGCTGCTCGTTCAGGCATTGCCTCGCGTCCTGTTTGTAAGGTATATGCAATATCATTTATCAATAAATTAGGACTAGAATCAATAAATTGATGAAGGAGTTGAGCACGCATTAATAATTGCTCTTTGTTCTTTGCTGATAAAACAATGAGAGCAGGTTCTTTCTCGGAGTGATTTGCTCGATCGGGTTCACTCGCAATGTACTCTTCAAGAACAATGTGAGCGTTGACGCCACCAATTCCATAACCATTAATACTGGCGCGGCGAGGAGTCGTTGCATCGGAGTCCCAATGTTGATTTTCTTGGGCGAATTTAAAAGAGCTATCTTCCAAGTTGATATTTTTATTCTGTTGCCCAAAATCAGGAATTGCTGGAATCTTTTGATGGCGTAATGCTAAAACTACTTTGATAATAGAAGCCATACCAGAAAAAATTTCTGCATGTCCCATATAGGGTTTTATATTACCTAAATAACAGGGATGCTTGCTTTTAGTAGGCGATCGCCCCATAAGATCTGCCATTCCAGATTTGAGAGCACTGATTTCTGCCGTATCCGCCAATGAAGAACCGACGCCTTGAGTTTCTATGTAGGACACGGTTGAGGGATCGATAGATGCTTTTTTATAAGCCATTATCATGGCTGCTTTCATCCCTGCAACATTAGGCGCTGTAAAAGAAATTCCTTTCCCTCCATGAGCCACCCCTGTTCCTTTTATGACTGCATAAATAAAATCATTATCTGCTTTGGCCTTAGCTAATGACTTAATCAGTAAGGCGCCAACGCCCTCACTCTTAACTAAACCATCTGCATCCTGCTGAAATGGCCTTGATGTTCCAGTTGGACTTAACATATCAGCTGCTTCTAATCCTAAATAACTCATTGGCGATAGGAGTAAATTGACACTGGCTATAATCGCTTGGCTGCACTCGCCTTGCTGAATGGATTGCACCGCACGATGTAATGCCACTAAAGAGGACGAACAGGCGGTTTCACAATATTCACTAGGGCCATGTAAATCAAGAAAATAGGAAATGCGATTAGGAATTAGGGATAACGAAGGGGAGGACATCAAACCGGGATTGTCTAATTGGGTTTGTGGTGAATAGACTTTGCGATGGTTGTAGTCACTTGGTCCTGCGGCAATAAATACCCCTGTTGCCTCTTTTGCCAAGGTATTGGGCGTTATACCCGCGTTTTCAAGTGTATTCCAAACGTGCATTAATAATAGTCTTTGTTCGGGACTCATGTATTCCGCTTCTTTAGGTGAAATACCAAAGAATAAAGGGTCGAAACCATCAATATTTGCTAAAAATCCCCCCCATTTATTATCCAGAGTAAAGCCTTGTTCTTCTGCAGTAAACTCGGACCAATCGATGCGATCTAAGGGCGCTTTAGAAATTGCTTTTTTGCCATTAATGATATTGCTCCAGAACTCATTAATCGATTCTGCCTCAGGAAAAGTA
>DNVL01000186.1 GCA_003507515.1 Legionella sp. | reverse complement strand
AATCGATTGTTTTTATTGATAAAATATTCGATTGAAGTCGCGCGTCACTGTGGATGAGTCCTCAGTGACGCAGTGGTTGGGGCGGGAAATTAATGAGGTTATATGTATTCAGGATGCGTGTCCTTGGCAAAGATCAAGACATGCCCCGTCGCCTCTATCGAACCCGTTTGATTAAAAGCTCACCATTTTTTTCCAGAATCAACACATGGCTATTCACTGGAATAACACCGGAATGTTGTATTATGGTAATAATTCGCGCATCCTTGAATGTTCTGACTTTAAATTCATATTCTGGTGCATTTTGTGTAGCCAAATCACTGACGTAACCCGCCGTGCCGCCAAGGACTCCACCTGTTAATCCAAATAACCCTGCTCCTACAACACCACCAACAGCAGAGCAGATAACAAGGCCCGCTGGACTACCGGACATTAAACCTGGCATTAAACCAATGAGTCCACCGATTACTCCTCCACCAACCATACCGACCTTCCCACCTACTATTGCTGCCTCGATCGTTTTGTCACCAGCTTCCAGTGTCAAATGGTTTAGTTTCTTTTGTGAAATAACAACACCTTTTCCTTGCTGGGATGTAGTTGCACATGCTGTTAGATCTATTAGTAATATAGTGCAGAATAAACAGGCCAATATTTTTCGTAACATAAGCATACCATTTCATTGTGAACGCTCATTTTACACGAAAGATCAAATTAAAACCATCGCAAGCAATATTTGCGCACGAAAGGATTTTGGAACACATGTTAGGGTGTTATGTTGTTAAGTAGATTAAGTGCCCGCGTAAATGGGAAAGACCAAAAGACGCGACATTTAAACGTCTACATTGTGTCTACATGAATTTGTATCGAATTTTGTATCTGGAGTGTAACTTATTGATTAATTTCATGAAAAGTGGTGGCCAGAGGCGGAATCGAACCACCGANNCTGCTCTACCGACTGAGCTATCTGGCCAACGGGTGATATTAGACTCCGATAAGGGTTTAGAGTCAATAGAAATTCTTATTATTTTTTTATTATTTAAAGATGTTGGTTTTGATAAGCCATTGCAATACGAGCACCTAGGCAAGCGTTGCTTTTAATTAACTCAATGTTAGCATGCAAGCTTTGTCCCGCAGAGAGTTCTGCGATGCGCTGCAGTAAAAAGGGTGTGATAGATTTGCCATTGATGTGTTTTGCCTCACGTTGCGCTTGCTTAATAATAGGCATGATTTGATCATCTGGAATTTCCGCTGTTTTAGGGATGGGGTTGGCTATCACAATGCCATTTTTTAAACAAAGCTTGCGTTGGTAAACCATCAGGCGAGCAATTTCATCCGAGGTGTCTAGGCGATGCAGTAGCGGGATGCCACTGGAATGACTGTAGAACGCTGGGAACTCGTCCGTTTGATAACCAACCACTGGCACGCCTTGGGTTTCGAGCATTTCCAATGTTTTGGGTAAATCAAGAATGGATTTTGCACCGGAGCATACAACGGTTACAGGAGTTGTAGATAGCTCGATTAAATCAGCTGAAATATCAAAACTTTCAGCTGCATGATGGTGAACGCCCCCAATGCCGCCGGTGACAAATATCGGTAATTTGGCTAAATGCGCACAAAACATGGTGGCCGCAACGGTGGTGCAGGCACTCATGTTTCGACTGAGCACGTAAGCCAAATCGCGCCTTGAGGCTCTGATGACCTCAGAAGAGCTCGCTAAGCGTTGCATGAGCGATTCATCGATTCCAATGTGAATTTTACCTTGATGAATCCCAATGGTGGCAGGGATTGCCCCTTGATCACGAATGCATTGTTCTATCTGGCGCGTCGTTGTGACATTGTCAGGATAGGAGATGCCATAAGACATCATACTCGATTCAAGTGCTACGATGGGACGCTTTTCTTCGACCGCATATTGTATTTCTTCACTTAAATGAAGCAGATCATGCATCATGATTATTTTCCTCATAGGTGTGGCGTGAATCCATCTGGTTTTTTTGAGCCCTCGCCAAAAAAATAATTGTTTAGTTCGTTTCGAAGATATTCCCGAGACTTTACGTCGATAAGGCTTAACCGGTATTCATTGATCAACATGGTTTGATGGCTGAGCCACATGCCCCAGGCCTGCTTTGATACTTCATTAAAAATGCGTTCACCCAGTGGTCCAGGAAACGGTGGGGCATTCAAGCCTTCGGCTTCTTTATTCAATTTCACACAAAATACTTGCTTGGTCATGATACGTATTCTCACTCGTTATGGCAGTGCGGCAATTATGCGGCAAGATGCGTCCTGTTTACCAGGCCTTTTCTATGGTGGAGACTACGTTAGGCTCCGCTACGGGTCCAGTGACGGTTGTGGGCGCCGTATTGTTCAGCGCATCTGTTAAACTAATAAATCGATAGCCATTTTTTTTGTACATTTGAATGACATCGCCTAAAAAATGGCTGTTTAGTAAATTACTATGCACCAATAAAATTTGTTTTACGTTCGCATTGTTGGATCTTTTTTCGGCTTTTAACGTTTCTTTCCAAATGTAATCAAGGTATTGATGCTTGATTTGATTCAAGTATTGGTTTCTCACGCGCCAAGATATTTTTAACAGCCGTTCATTGAACAAATAATCTTTGCTATCGACCGTGACGGGCGCCACAGTGTATTGGTTAGCGGTCAAGTAATCTTGAACCTCTTCTTTAACCAACCCTTTTCCCTCGGCCAAATAGGGATATCGGAAATATTTAGGTTGGGTCATGACAGGAGTTAGGATTTGATCTGCATGTGCGATTTCCGCTATGTATTTTTCAGCGCCAATACGGTTTAAATTCGCATGCGAATAGGTGTGATTGCCTAAAGAAAACCCATCTGTGCGAAACGCCTCGAGCAATTCCCACTGCCCTTTACCAATAGCACCTGCGATAACAAAACCTGTGGCAGGCACATGATTGTCTACCAAGCTTTGTACAATTTTCATGAAGCGCTCGTGCGATCGTTTTAAATTACCCGGATCATTGCTATCCGTGCCTACAAACGGCAAGTCATCGATGGTAATGGCAATTTCACGTTCACCCGCAAAGCAGGGATGATTAAGAAGGCTTAATAAGACTAGGCCGGATGCGTATTTGAGTCTCATGGGTCTTCTCCTTGTTAAAATATTTAGAAACCAATGTCTATATCAAATAGCCTAGCTTGCTTTTTAGGATTTTGCGTAGTGCGGCGTATATTTTTACTTTTTTTTAGGATGATTCCATATTGTGCAGAAGTGGTCTAGTATGTAAGTAGGCGTCTATTTCCCAATAGACTCACTTGGATACTCGACACGGAGGATATTATGGACGATTTAAAAAATTGTAAAATGGCGGACTGCAAAACCCATTGGTGTGCGCTATTCGGTATCGTACTGATAGTGTTAGCGACGGTTTTAACGTTTATGACGTTAAGCGGTTTAGGTATTTTAGGGATGTTTTTGGCAGGTTTGATGTTGTGCTGTCATAAAAAAATGTCAATGAATCGGTGTGGTTGTGAGTGTGGATGCTGCAGTGGCTCGGATGGCATGGGGCNNTATGCCTGAAAAAGACATTGTCAAAAAAGTGGTGGTAAAAAAAACCAAAATTTGATCTGATGCTATATGATAGGGATATCTATGTAAGATGTCCCTATGTCGTATTGAACAAGTCGTGCTTAGAAAAAAATCTAAAAAAGGGTATAATCGTTTGCTTCCGAAGTATAAAGAAGACACTGTTGACGGATTATAAGGATTAGCATGACGATAGAACAAACCATCATCACCCGTTTATTGAACAACCATGATCCTGTATTAAATCTGACACTTGAGGAAATGGGCATCAAACCGCTGGTAGCATTGGATGATGACCATTTAACGGTAAATTTGTCTGCAGGCTTCCCCACCCAATTTTTGCATGACGCCTTTATTCCTATGCTGACTACCTGGTTAAGTCGTGAATATTCTCAGTATGAAATCACCATAACGCTCGATCCCTTTATCAAAGCTCATGAAACCCAACTGGCTGGAAGGGGGTTACGCGGAGTGAAAAACACCATTGCCATTGCATCAGGCAAAGGCGGGGTAGGAAAGTCGACGGTCACCGTTAATCTGGCGATAGCACTGGCCCGTGCAGGGGCACGTGTTGGCATTTTAGATGCCGATATATACGGTCCCAGCATCCCGTTGATGATGGGCAAGACTGCACCTGTAAAAATCAGTGGCGAGCACTACTTGCCTGTTGAAGCGCACGGTGTGCAGGCCATGTCTATTGCATACCTTACCGAAGGAGATCAGGCGTTGATCTGGCGTGGGCCGATGCTCGCCAAGTCCCTTATTCAAATGTTAGATATTACACAATGGGATGATTTGGATTATTTGTTGATTGATTTGCCGCCTGGAACGGGTGACATTCAACTAACGCTTGTTCAAAAAATTCCGCTCACGGGAGCGGTGGTGGTGACTACGCCTCAACAGGTTGCAACGCTTGATGCGCAAAAGGCACTCACGATGTTTGAGCGAACAGGTATCCATGTTTTGGGCGTGATTGAAAATATGGCGCTGCATACATGCAGTCAATGTGGGCATGAAGAACATATTTTTGGTAAAGGAGGTGCTCAGAAAATGTGTGGCGAAAAGCATGTTGAATTATTGGGCCAGCTTCCTTTGGATACCCGTATTGCGATGCAATGTGATGAAGGGATTCCGACGGCCGTTACGGGCTCAGATGAGGTGGCCATGGCCTTTATTAAAACGGCATTGCGTACGGCGATAGCCTTGAGTAAACGGCCTTTAAATTATGCCAATAAATTTCCGCCGATTGTGGCAGGATGATGTTAAACTAACCTCTACCGCCTTGACTGAGCCATTCAAACATGACAGAACTTTACACCGCCGAAGCAATTGAAGTATTAAGTGGGCTTGAACCGGTCCAGCGCCGGCCGGGCATGTACACCGATACCGTGCGTCCGAATCATTTGGCGCAAGAAGTGGTTGACAATAGTGTAGATGAGGTGCTGGCAGGC
>DNVL01000147.1 GCA_003507515.1 Legionella sp. | reverse complement strand
ACTTCGCCGATGGCATACAAGCGTTTAAGATCCGTCCGGCCGTCAATATCAGTGAGCACGCCACCGCATTGATAATGAGCGGCAGGCACCACGGGAATCATGTCTTGGCTCATCTCAATGCCAATCGAGAGCAGGGTTGCGTAAATTTGTGGAAAACGTTTTTTTAAAAAAGGTTTGGTTTGATGCGTGATATCGAGGTACACGAACCCGTGGTGGCTTTGTTCTATTTCGCTGAATATGGCACGAGAGACCAAGTCGCGCGTGGCCAATTCCATTTGGTCAGGCGCATAACGCGACATAAATCGTTGCAAGGTATCTGCGTTTTTAAGCATACCGCCTTCGCCGCGAACGGCTTCTGAGATTAAGAAGTTATTCAGCGAGTGGTGGTGTAATAACGTGGGGTGGAATTGGTAAAATTCCATATTACCCACGCGCGCACCTGCTCGAAACGCCATGGCCACGCCATCACCTGTTGCTATCATGGGATTGGTTGTATACCGGTAGGTTTTACCCGCACCTCCCGTTGCAAGAACTACACAACGAGATGCAATGGTATGGATGCGATTTTCTACGCAATCTAAAATGTAGGCGCCCAGCACTTCGCCTTGATTATCAGTGCGGTGGGGGTGGTATTGTGTTATCAAGTTTACAGCGATATGGTGCTCGAAAAAATGGATCTGAGGCTGCCGTTTGGCTGCCGCCAAGAGGGTTTCAATGACCGTTAATCCGGTCTGGTCGCCACAATTAAAAATACGTCGGTGTGAGTGTCCGCCCTCATGCGCCAGTGCGTATTCGAAAGATACTGGGTATTCTTTTAATTCCTGAATAGCGTGCGGCGCTTGGCGAATCATGCATTCAACCGTTGGCGCATAACATAACCCATCGCCAGAGGTCATGGTATCCGTAATGTGTGATTCAAGGGAGTCTTCCGGCATGGATACGGCGGCAATGCCACCTTGTGCATAGCGGCTATTCGATTCCTGTGCATCGGTTTTGCTCATGAGTGCTATTTTCAAATGAGGTTGCAAGCGTGTTACTTGCATGCAGTAATGCAAGCCCGCCAAACCACTGCCAATGACCAGCACATCAAACGCGTACGTTTTTCCTTGCTGCGAGAAGGAGGCATTCATGAGAAGGCCTTGACCAATTGGGCGGCAAGGCCTGTGTAATTTTCAGGCGCCAAGGCCATGAGTTGATTTTTTGCCATGTCTGGAATATCGAGAGACTGAATAAAGGTTTGAAGCCGCTCGCCATCAACCGCATGCCCACGGGTTAAGTCACGCATTTGTTCATATGCGTTGGGCACTTGATAGCGCCGCATGACCGTTTGAATGGCTTCACTGAGAATTTCCCAGTTGGCATCTAAATCCTGTTGAAGTGCTAGCGGATTGATTTGTAATTTTTCATTGCCCTTGGCAATGGATTGATACGCAATGAGGGCATAGGCAAATGCCACGCCTAGATTACGTAGCACGGTTGAATCGGATAGATCGCGTTGGAGACGAGATTGCGTTAATTTATTTGCAAAGTGATCAAACAACGTGTTTGCCAGTCCTAAGTTTCCTTCCGCATTTTCAAAATCGATCGGATTTACTTTGTGCGGCATGGTGGATGAGCCCACTTCGTCTGCCACTGTTTTTTGTTTAAAGTAGCCGAGAGAAATATAACTCCAAATGTCGCGGGTATAATCCAGTAAAATATTGTTAATTCGAATCATCACATGTGATATTTCAGCAATCCCATCATGGGGCTCAATTTGGGTGGTGTAGGCGTTAAAAGACAACCCCAATGACGTGACAAAGTGGGAGCAATGCTTGCGCCAGTCGACTTCAGGATATGCAACGCTGTGGGCATTGTAATTGCCGACGGCACCATTGCATTTGGCTGAAATCAAGACTTCCGCCAGTTGTTGCAATGGGCGTTTAAGCCGTGCTGCAAAATTAATTAATTCTTTGCCCATGGTCGAGGGCGTTGCCGGCTGGCCGTGCGTTCGGGATAGCATGGCCGCGTGTCCGTGTGTTTTTCCGAGTAGCGTAATACCGCCGGTTATTTCTGCCAATATGGGTTTAATAACTTGCGCAATGGCCTCTTTCATCATGAGCGCATACGCTAAATTATTGATATCCTCCGAGGTGCAGGCAAAATGAATAAAGGGGATCACTCCTTTTAATGCATCGGATGGTTCTAATTGATCTTTGAGGTAATATTCTACCGCTTTCACATCATGATTGGTTTGTTTCTCATACGCTTTTACTTTTGCCGCTTCTGTTTCATCAAACTGGCTTAATATCTTGGCGAGAAAAGCATGGGATGCTGCACTCATTTGAGGTACTTCTGGCATCAAGTCATTGGCCGCCAACGATTCCAACCAACGTATTTCAACCATTAGCCGGTAATGAATCAGGGCGTACTCGCTAAAATAAGGACTTAAAAGACGCGTTTTTTTAAGGTATCGGCCATCTACAGGTGAGATGGCATTCAAATCAGTTACAGTCATAGGGAGTCATCATCAGAATAAAGAACATATGATATTAGATGCGAGAGCAGATGTGAATTTAATTTCACACCGTATCTAAGTATTTCTCAGCATCCAACGCGGCCATGCACCCAAATCCAGCGGACGTCACCGCTTGACGATACACATGATCCGCCACGTCGCCACAAGCAAACACGCCGGGTATGTTCGTGGCTGTTGCCATGCCATCGAGTCCTGATTGAATGGCGATGTAACCGTCGTTCATGTCGATTTGATGATGAAACAAGCTGGTATTCGGCGTATGGCCAATGGCAATAAATACGCCATTCAACGTTAAATCTTGTGTTTCGTCGGTCTGTAGATTACGAAGCCGCGCACCGGTGACCTGCGTGCCATTGCCTAAGACTTCATCCAGCGTATGGTTCCAGATGATGTTGACATTGCCCGAGCGGGCCTTTTCAAACAATTTGTCTTGTAGGATTTTTTCAGAACGCAGGCTGTCACGCCGATGAACCA
>DNVL01000166.1 GCA_003507515.1 Legionella sp. | reverse complement strand
GCGTGAATCCATAAAGGTAGATTTTGCCGTCGATGTGAAATATCGAACGTCGAGTGCGAAGGATGCAAAATCATCCAAAAAGTAAGACACGCCCAAGATGGCTTGTCCTGCGGGGGATGAAATGGATTCTTTGACACGAGCAGCATCAATGTTCACTTCGTTGTAATACACCCTCAAGTTATTGGAGAAATAAGCATAACCCACACCTAATCCTATATAGGGTGCCACGTTTGATCGAGGATCACTGGGTAAAAAGTCATAAAATCCATTCAGCATCCCCAGTCCACTGTCTGTACTGCCTTCTATTCGAAATCCAGTGCTGGTGCTGGGAGCGTAAATGCTGAAGCTTGTCTGTTGACCCTCGGGCCCAGTCACCGTGCCCCTGAGTGAGCGATAGGGGCTATTGTTATATAAGAATTGGCCCTCAAGTCGGTACTTTCCACATCGATAGCCCAATTGCCCTCCTACCGCTCCCATGGTGCTATATTCCAGATGGTTAGAGGCGAAGGAAGCCCTAAGGGGAGCTTGTTTAGTATAGGGTTCTGTGGTGCTTATGAACGGAAACGTCCTTTCTCGACTAAAATTTGAGCTGGGCGTGTAATTAACCCCTATAAGAACCCCACCATACCAACCCTGCACAGGGTTCAATGCATAACTGGATCCGTTGGCCAATAGCAGGGCCACTAAACTGGTTTTAATGAACGGTTTCATCTATCTCCCTTAGAAACGTGGTTGCAATCATCCTTTTTTCTGCTCAACACTTATGAGTAACTTTTGCCATCAAATCGATACACTGCGCCAATGTTTGCCAGATGCGCTTGGAAGAGTTGGCCTAATTCGGAGGCGTGCGCTGTGCCAATGTATCGATACCCTAAGTTCAGCGCATAATTTTCAGCAAAATTGTAGGTCACGCCGCCGGTTGCTTGGTAGGCGAACACGCTATTGGAACCCGTAAAATGGGCCGCAGTGATTGGACCTGCGTTGTTGAGTTGCGTTTGTACCCAAGCATAGCCGATTCCTGCACCTAGATAAGGTTGAAGAGGGGTCGTCAGGCCAAGAAAATCATAATAGACATTCGCAAGCCCCACTGCCGCATTGGAATAGCCTATGGGGCTGACGGCACGGACGTGGTTTATTTTAAATTGATCTACATTGGCTTTCAAATAGGTCATTTCTCCTTCGTAACGCAAGGGATTGCTTTTAAACCCTAGGCTTGCGCCGGCATCATATCCCGAATGGTACGTTGTATTTGAACGCGTGATGCCTAATGTTGTTTTATTGACATTTCCAGGCACATTGGCATACCCACCAAATGCACCGGTATACCAGCCATTAATAGGGGTAGCGGAAAAACCAGGCGTTGAAAAGAATAAGGTGGGTAATAATAAAGTGACAAAAGAGGCGGTTTTCATGTTGTTCTCAGCAGGCCTATAAAAAAATTACCCCCATGTTAGCCATTTTGCTTTTTTTTGCAAGCTGGAATGTCGATTTTTAAGATAATTCACCAGAATCCAATCGGGTGTTGGAATCTTTAGAACCGCTATAATGCATAAAAAAAACTCAAGTATACCTGTATTCAGCCGATAGCAACGTTAATCGGTGATACAAATGAGGAGATCGTGATGGAAATTATTTTTCATGGCAGGCACGATAGTCATGAGGCAGAAGAAAGCTTGCAAAGCATCATACGCTTATTAAATGAGCGTTATCACATTGGACAATTTAGAGAAATGCATTTGTCGGTGACCTTGGTTGATGGGAGTGGGGAAGATGTGGAGCTCATTGACAGTGAAACAGCCGAAGCTTACCGTATTTTTGAGGTGTGCCGTCAAGGACACGAATTGCTGCGTGGGTCAGGTCGTCCGGCGTTGAAATTGGTGATTGATAACACACGACACCCTGGCGCAACACCATAGATCAACGCGCGCAACGCCTTGCTCTTTGAGAACACGGGCGAGCGCGTTGGCTGTGCTACCTGTCGTGAGCAAATCATCGACTAACGTGACCTGCTGGTAGAGCGCGGGCTTCGCCTGGAATGCATCTTGCAAGTTGCGTCTACGCTCGCTGGAGGACAAGCCTGCTTGTGGGGCGGTGTTCAGCTGTTTTTGAATGTGGCTGACATTGCACGGCAGGTTGAGTTGACGGCCCAAGTATTTTGCGAGAACCGCGGCTTGGTTAAACCCGCGTTGTCGTAGGCGTTTGGGGTGCATGGGAACGGGCATCAGACAATCTGTATGATAAGAAGCGGGCAATGCATCCTTCATCAGCCCTGCAATAAACGTCAATAAATGCAGGCCTTCGCGGTATTTAAATTCATGCAACAAGGTTCTTAAAGGCTCTTTAAAGTGATAGGCGGTGATGACGGCATCAACGGCGGGTTTTTTTATGATGCATCGACCACACACTAAAAATGCCGCGTCAGGCAGGGGCTCTGCACAATAGCGGCAAGCAGGTCCTAATGGGGTGAGCAAGGCGCTGCATTGGCTGCAAATGGCAAGCCCACTGACGTGGTATTGCTGGCATAAACTACAGATAGCAGGCAGCTTCAGCATCTGTGCTATACTCATGATTCGATGACGCATGCGCGTTGGATTTCCTACAGCGATTCTTAAAGACTTTAATGATGAATGAAACACTCCAAATTAGCAACGCGTTCAATGCGCACGCAGCAGAGTATGAGCGTGCTGCCAAGATGCAAACGGAAATAGGCCAGCGTTTGTTTGAGCGCTTGCACTACTTAAACATCAAGCCTCAATCCGTGCTGGATTTAGGCTGTGGGCCAGGTGTCTTTTCATCGCAATTAAAAAAACACTACCCACAGGCTCAGATCATCGGTCTTGACCTTGCATACAATATGCTCGTTTGTGCCCAGAAAAAGCAAGGTTGGCGACGTAAATGGGGGCTCGTCAATGCAGACATGACCGCGTTGCCCTTTGCATCAGGCCTTTTTGACGTGGTGTTTGCAAACCAAGTCATTCATTGGTCCAATCCGTTGTCTCTTGTGATCAGTGAGCTTAATCGTGTGATGCGGCCTGAGGGGTGCTTGATGTTTTCAACCCTCGGGCCTGATACCTTCCAAGAATTGCGCCAGGCTTTCTCAACGGCGGATGCATACGCGCACGTGAATACGTTTCCTGACATGCATGACGTGGGTGACTGCTTGTTGGCAGAGTATTTTCTTGACCCCGTGGTGGACATGGAGATATTAACTGCGCATTATGCCCATCTGCCGGCACTGCTTCACGCATTGAAAGCGCAAGGGGTGCGCAATATAAACCCGGCGCGCAATCCAGGTTTAACAGGAAAACAGGCATGGCTTCGTTTTGAAAAATCCATGGCAGCATCGATGACGCCTGCGGGTAAATTCCCATTAACCTATGAAGTGGTCTATGGTCATGCATGGAAAGGGGCGCAACGTCGAACGAGCAAAGGGGTTGAAACATTGATTTCGGTTTCAGCGTTGAAGGCATCGTTATTGTGATCTGGTGTAAGTCTTGTTAACATTGGAGCATTGTTGGGAGGAGCATCGTTTGATAAAAGTTCTGATTGTTGATGACTTGGCGTTGGTTCGAATGGGTATTCGTCGATTATTGGATGATTTGCTGGATATGACG
>DNVL01000177.1 GCA_003507515.1 Legionella sp. | reverse complement strand
ACAGCCGAGATCCACGCCCACGCCCACGTCCAAGCAATAGGGGTTCGCCCGCCTATCAGGCCGCGCCCCTGCGCCCCGCGTAATAAACCAAAATCAAAACCGAGACCAGAAGACGAAGAAGCCAAGGGGAACCAAGACTTAACATTCGTAACATAATTATTAAAAGTGAAGCAGCGAGGCAGTGTTTCTTCATTAAATTCAGGACGAGGGTCAAATGACCTGTCGCCTCTACAATATTCGTGTGCAATGTGCGCCGGAACCTCCCGTTGAGCCTTGCCAACGTTGAGCCAAGCCTCGTCTAGATGGTGATAGTCCCACCTATCATAATTTGTCACGTAGGTGTCCAGTGCTGTAATTAAGGATTTAAAATCAAATTGTAATTTGTTGCCGATGGATTGTGCAGATGATGTTATAAAAAATGATGCAATAAAGAAGGCAGGGTAAGTTAAATAGCCTAGGCATTGGAATGAACCCAAACAGGAAAGCATCCAATTCCATACGCTTGTGTGCGGTGCTAATTCTTTCTTAAGCTGTTCATATTCAGTGGCTGTAAACGCTAGGGTGGCATAGTTGTCTGCCGTGGCATTATTTATTTTAGCTATGTTTTGACCCACCATGGTTTTTAATTGACGAAATTCATCGGGATTTAAATTTTTCAAAACAAAACTCATATCATAATGTGGGTTTTGGTAAGATACCCCATGTTGTTGATAGGCTAGGCCCGTGTGCTCCATTGCATTGACGCGTTCTAACAATTGCCTTTTGGTCTCATCATCCATGTGGCTTTCTAACATGCGGCGCATGTGCGTGTCTTTGGCCCAATAGGCATATTCATACGCGGTACAGTTAAACGTTCGTCCTGAGTAATCAGTAAACTTAGCCGGCGTGGTTAGCAAGGTTTGTTTATCATCGGAGGCTTGTAAAATAGCCTCGGCTTCATCTTGCTTACCTTTTGCCACATCATCCGGGAACTGACGCAGTTGGAAGGCGGGTAAAGCACGACAAGCATCGGCGACTTCTTTCGGTAATCTATCCCATTGCACGTCGCCTAGTTTATCCATGAGTGCTTCGGGTTCGATATCAACCGTGATAACCGGTTCATCTTGGGGTCTCATGACCTCAGGATGTGTGCTTGCTTCTTCGCGAATCTCAGTAAAATAAGCAAAATACGGGCCTGTAGTCGCTATATTCGAAAAATCCGTGCAAATTAAACCTTTCTGAGTGAAAAATACATCTTTTTCACTACGGGCTTCGGTATCCAATAGCATGAAATCATCCATGTGTGGATTTTCTTTGGTGGCTGTCACGGTTCGATAGGTGATTTCAAATTTAGCTTGAATCGTCTCTTTATCGGCTGGGCTTACATCACGTGATAATTCAAGTGTTTTTTTATGTGCGTTAACAAAGGAAATGATGGCATGTTCTACCTCATCACCGTTCGTTAATGCTTGTGATACCGTAGCGACGAGCGCCTGACTTAACGCCGCGTCACTATCCAGAATTTGCCCGAAATTTTTGTTGCTTATGCCTTGTGCTCGACAGTAGACATTCATAACGCCTAAATAAAATTGCGTCATCATCGACAAGCGCTCGGCTTGCTCGGGTCGGGTCGTATACGTGCCAAGATAAAACGGTGAGCCTGTCAACGTCGTCCATAAGCTTGATGCACAAAAGCCTAAGAGGGCATCAATGTACTCCTTGGCCGTTGCATCGTCACCAAAACCCATCAAAGTATCGACATGCGCTTTATCGACGGTTTGGTTTTCGCTGGCTCTGCCAGGCGTGCGTTTGATGTAATGTTGAAAATCAACGGGCGCTCCAAACAGCGTTTGGCATTGCTCGGTTAAAACACGCTGGATGTCTTCAAAGCTTGCATTTTGAGGTAAAGCGTTTAAGGTCGACTTGACGAGCTGCGTACGTGGGTCAGGTTTTCCCAGGATAAGCTCGGGGAAAACTTCATGCATTGCATTATACAAAGGCGATGATGGCGTGCCTGTCATAGCATGATTGTCTCGATTGATGGTAAACACAGGGTTCACCACGCGGCTGAAGGAGTCCTGCTCACGGGGTCGCAATTGCATGCTGTATAAATTGGAGGGTTTGGAAAGAAAAGCGTTGACCGTCGCTTGATAGCCATCTCGCATACCGACAACAGTTTCAAGATAGATATTGATTTGAGCCAGGCGTTCTTCTTTGGTGTTGCGTCGCACATCGCCTTCTTCGAGCAATGAAATATGAAATTCAAGTACGCTTTTATAGGCTTCCAATTCACTGACACCACCGCCGCCAAAAAACGCGTTTAATTCTGTCGTTGAGCGACACGTGTTGTCTGTACTGATATCCTGCCCCCCGACGAAGGGCACAAGCAGGTGCACGCAGTTGGTCCGAGGATTGACATGAATGTAGCGTGTTGATGTTGGCTCAATCAATGGAATTTGCATGAGATAATCCAATTTATTGTGAAGGTGTGTTTAGTGGCAATTATAGAGCATTTTTGGCAAAGCGCACGCATTAACACGTTATTGATTGATTTAGCTAAAGAATCACAAGAAGAGAAGAATATTTCATCGCGCATCGTGCTTTAATCACAGTAAGGAGGTTAGAAAAAATAACTTGGT
>DNVL01000206.1 GCA_003507515.1 Legionella sp. | reverse complement strand
AGCGGTTGATCGCATGGATGCGCTGCAAACCCTGCTCACGCAGACGACAGCGGCATCTTTGCCGACTGAAATCGTATTTGAACGCCTGCAGGAGGTGCTTGCATGAGCCGGATTGTCAAGGCGTTACTCACTCAACGCGAGTGGCAGAAATGTGAGTTAACGCAGCAGCTCTTCATCTGCGAACAACAGCGTCTAGATCTTGAGCTAACCATTCAAGAAAACCAACAAAATATTACCAACTCGTGTACAATGCCGGCATTGATACGGCCAGAGCTTGAAATGGCGCGTATGCATTACTGGATTAGTCAAGAACAAACACGAGCGGCTTTGGTGGCCGACAAAGAAGACTTGGATGTGCGCCAAGCTGCGTTGAAAACACGGAAAATTGAACTCAATACCGCGTTAAAAATGCTGGCGAAACACCAAGGCAGGCAATTAGAAAAAAAACGGATTGCAATGATGTTAACCCAACAAAACAACAGCGATGAATGGATTGCGCAACGTCGGGAGTTTGAATGAATATGAAGCCTACATTAATCAATCCACCACCGAGTGTGCGCTCATTCGATAACTATTATTGGCAGCACCAGAACCAATTGCAGCCATCCGCACTCACATTTCAAGCACTTGTTCAAGATGAAAAAAGCCACGTAGGCCCGAATGCAGAGGCGTTAGTCGGCTTCGAGTCGCAGCGATTAAACAATACAGGCAAAAACGCCCCGCTTACCACAACGCTTATTCTAACGATTGAATCCCACAGACCAGCAGCAATAATCCCCCGCCCTTTTGATGTGGAATCATTGATCAATGGCATGAGTAAACCGTTAAATCCACAGGCTATCCCGCTTGAGCCAAGCGTTAGCCTGCCAGTGGTCAACCCAACAAAAGTGATGGTAAACAGCAGCGTCGTCACGCCTACAACCCTTTCCTCTTTCAAAAACCACCACGTTTTTATAAACAAACAATGCATCGAGCTCACGCTCAATACGCGTGCACTGTCCTCAAGAGAAGCAAAAACATTGCAGCGCACCATTAAACAATGGCTTGTCCAAAACGGATATGCCTTAAAGACCCTCATCATCAATGGAGTACAACAATGACCGACGGAATTGAACCGACCCAAGGCACCGGTGTGAATCAAGCCGATTACATGAAGTTATTCATGCAGGAGTTGACCTATCAAGATCCCTTAAAGCCTGTTGATAACCGTGAGTTCATGGCACAAATGGCACAATTTTCATCCCTGCAAGAAGCACGCACCACCAACGAGTCTTTGAGTCAATTAATGAGCATGACGAGTGCGAACCAAAGCCTGATGATGTTGGGCAAACAAGTGAAGCTCAAAGGCTCTGATGAAGTGGGCACGGTGCATCAAGTACGGTTTCCTGACAATGCGCCCATTCAATTGGTGATAGACATCAATGGAGCGCAACTAGAAAAACAATTAACTGACATCTCGGCCGTGATATGAGCTCCACTTATTATACCAGCCTCAGTGGCATGCTGGCCGCCAGTTACGGCCTGCAAAATACATCAAATAACATCGCAAACATGCAAAGCCCTGGTTTTAAACGCAGTGATGTGTTTTATTCGTCGCTAGGCAATGGCAACGGGCAAGACAGCTTGGGCTCCGGCGTGACGGTAGGTGGACACAGCACCAACTACAGTCCTGGCACTTATCTTGAAACCGGAAACCCCTCTGATTTAGCCATTGTGGGCAATGGGTTTTTCATTGTTAAACTGAAAAATGGCGAATTACTGTATACGCGCGATGGGGAATTTGCTTTTAATTCAGAGGGTTTGTTGATTGATAAGCACAGTGGCGGTCAAGTCCAAGGGTATGATCAAAAAGGAAGCTTGGTGTCTATCCATCAATATGGGTCTAAAACCAATCCGGGAAAAGCCACCCATTTGATGGATTTAACCGGTGAATTTATTATTATTGAGAAAGAAAAAGATCCCAATACGCCCGAAAATCCTGATCCGTTTAAAAGCAAATACGAACACATCCAGTTTAGCGTGATGAATGTATACGACGAGAAGGGGCGTGCGCACAAAGTTAACCTTGAATTTGAGGCCCCCGGTTCACCCGGTACAGGCCAAAATATCGGCGACAATTTAGAATGGCATTTGTTGTCTGCAACCTGTGATGATGCAACCGTTGCCTTTGACCCGCAGTGGATCAAATTTAATTTTGATTCAGATGGCACAACCGAAGATGGACACAACAGCATTTCTTTTCAACTCAATGGCACCCAGTCGGTCAAACTGAATTTTGGAGATTACATGAGTGACAAAGAATCATCCGTTCGACTCTATAAAAAAAACACAGCGGATCATGCCAACACATCGATTGAAGTAAAAAAACGAGATGGTTATGGGATTGGCAAGCAAATTGGATTTTCATTCGATGACAATGGGCAAATTGCTTACAATTATGACAATGGCCAATCCGAAGACGGTGCGCACGTGGCTCTCGCCATGTTTGATGATTTAGAACACACGCTCGTTCAAGCCCATGATAATTTATTCCGCGCCAAACAAACGGATGGGCGCAAGATAGGTCGCCCCAATCAACACGGGTTTGGAACGATCCAACCTAAAAAATTGGAGTCGTCGAACGTGGATTCAACGATGGAATTTGGCAACATTGTGGTGCTGCAGCGTATGTTTCAAGCCTGCTCGCAAATAATGGACATTGACAAACAATTACTCGAAGAGCTGTATAAAAAATGACGACAAAAGCAAAACCCTATCGACTGATCAGCGATGCAGAATTGGGCGTCCTTCAGATGGCATTTGAAGTGAGTCTAGCCGCTTGGAATGATGCACATGCCCTCTTCCCACTCAAATGCACATTGCATCGCTCAGGTGTGATCGAAAAACCCACTGTTTTCACCTGGATAGCGGATGAAAAAGGCCCGATAGCCCTATTGACGAATGACTATTACGCCACTCTAAAGCATGCCTTGTTTGACGATGAATC
>DNVL01000094.1 GCA_003507515.1 Legionella sp. | reverse complement strand
GCAATATTAAACGATCGGCTATCTCATGATGACGCTTCTCATTTGAAACCTTGTTTTTAATGGGCTTGCCATTGACATATCGGTAAAACCCCTCTCCCGATTTGCGGCCCAACTTCCCTGATGCAACCATGCTATGAAGGGTTTGGGGGACGGTTCCACCGAAATAAGCCGTCAGGTTTTCGGCCACAGCAAGGCACACATCCATTCCCACTGTGTCCGCCAATTCAACCGGTCCCATGACCATACCAAACGCTTGAGCTGCATCATCAATGACCTCGGGTGAGAAGCCTTCTTCCAGTAGCTGTACACATTCCATCAAATAAGGCATCAATACCCGATTGATTAAAAAACCAGGGCTTGATTTTACAGGCAAAGGCAAACGACCGATTTGATTGACAAAAGCACATGCACGCAGAGCAATGTCTTTCGATGTTTGAGCGCTGCTGACGACTTCAACCAATTCCATTTTAGGCACGGGATTGAAAAAATGAATACCGACCAAACGCGCTGGATCGTTCATCACACGGTTAATCTCATCCAATGGGATACTAGACGTGTTGGTTGCAATGATGGCATCTGGTTTTGCAGACGCCTCAATCTGTTTCATGATCGATTGCTTCACGTCTAGGTTTTCAAAAACAGCTTCTATAATCACATCTGCACGTGCAATCCCATGCCCCAATGGATCAGGAAGCAAACAGTCCATAGCCGATTGAACCAAGCGGGGTTTGCGCAGCTTCTTATTAAGCAAGACATGCGCGCGTCCAATCGCAGGTGCTATTTTTTCATACGATCGGTCTTGCAGCGTAACTCTCAGCCCTCGTAGTGCACACCATGCTGCAATATCACCGCCCATGACGCCGGCACCAATCACATGCACATGTTTTGCGTGAAAATCACCATCTTTTGCAAATCCTTTCATTCGTTCGCGCAGTAAAAATGCTCGAATTAAATTGGGTGCGGTTGTACCATGCGCCATAAGTTGCTCCACTGAATCGGCTTCTTTTAAATAAGCGCGTTCATCAAAGCCACCCTCCTTTTCCCATAGATCAATCACAGCAAATGGAGCAGGATAATGATTTTCAGATACTTTTTTTGCTACTTCCCGGCGTAGGACGCGGGCCATTAACATTCGAATCCAGGCGTACTGACCAAGAGATTGCAAAAAACTGGGTTTATGTTTGGCTGGTTTGTTTTTAATATAATAAATGGCTGCGCGTTTTAACTGCCGCAACGGAACCACGTCATCTAGCACGCCTAAATGCTTCGCTTTTGTGGCAGAAATGACTGCCCCTGTTATAATGAGCTCTGACAAGGCATGAAACCCACCAATTAATCGAGGCAGTCTAACGGTTCCTCCCCAACCTGGATGAAAACCAAGCAAAACCTCTGGTAATCCTAATCGCGTGTCCTGATGATCCGTTGCAACGCGATAATCACATGCTAGCGCTAGCTCCAAACCACCGCCCATACAAAACCCATCAATCATAGCAACCGTTGGTATAGATAGTTGCTCTAACCGTGAAAAAACGGCTTGCCCTTTTCTTAAAAAATCAACNNTGAGCCGAGTTAGTGAAACGAGCGATTTCATTAACATCCGCACCGGCAATAAAACCTTTACGCTTCAACGAATGAATCACCAAGCCTTTCGCACGGGATATTTGCGATATTTCTTGTAACAAGCCATTTAGTTCATCCAATACGACATCATTAATCGCATTGACCGTTGCGTCTTTACGGTTCAATCCTAGCCAGATAATGCATTCCGCATCTGTGTGCATTGTCCAATGTTTGTAATTACTCATTATGCTATCACCTCTGTGACACGTTCCAAATACATAGCACCGCCCTGCCCGCCACCAATACAAATAGATGCCATGCCTCGCGTCCCATTGTGTTCTATTAAGTCCTGCAAAACATGCAGGACAATTCTCGCACCACTGGCTCCAATAGGATGTCCCGTTGCAATCGCTCCGCCATCTTTATTTACACGTGATCTTGGTGGAGAACCCATCGTGTGCTCTAAACCCAGTTCAGATTGACAATAATTAATGTCATCCCAGGCCGCCAGGCATGCAAGCACCTGCGCTGCAAACGCTTCGTTAATTTCCCATGAATCTATGTCATTAGGCTTTAAGTGATGACGGATCATCATCGGAGTCATCGCATGTACTGGACCTAGCCCCATCTGCGCAGGATCCAATGCGGCCCACTCTGAATCAACGATACGTCCCATCACTTGCAAGCCATGTTCTTTTACGGCCTGTGCACTGGCCAATAACAACAAGCAAGCACCATCGGTAATTTGAGAGCTATTACCGGCGGTTACCATCCCATATTTTTTATCAAAAAAAGGTTTTAATTTGGCCAAATTCTCCACTGTCGAATCTGGTCGAACACCATCGTCTTGGCTATACATTCGACCTTTGGAATCAATTAAGGGAGTTACCTCACGCATGCGTCCTTCGGTAAATGCACGCGTTAAACGTTGATGGCTCTCACTGGCAAACCCATCCATTTGCTCACGAGTGATGTCAAATCGGTAAGCCAGCTTCTCAGCAGTTTGCCCCATATTCAACCCAACAATAGGATCGGTTAATCCTCTTAGTAACGCAATAACTGGAGCGAAATAAGC
>DNVL01000256.1 GCA_003507515.1 Legionella sp. | reverse complement strand
GCCCACGCTCTCAGATCGCGTCGTAGCCATTGCCCTATTGGTATGCCAAATCCCATTTTAGGACGCTCAATTAATTCACGAGGAACATACTTATAAAGAACCTGTCTTAAAGCCCATTTTCCCTGATGATTACGAATTTTCATGTGCAGCGGTAAACGCCAAGCGAACTCAACAACGCGATGATCGAGAAAAGGCATACGTGTTTCAAGGCTCACAGCCATGCCTGCACGATCGACTTTGGTAAGAATGTCATTCGGCAAATAAGTCACTGCATCCCACAACATCATGCAATGCTCAGGCGAGTCCATACCGAGCACTAAGTTTTTATCCTGCAATCGCGTGGGTAAATGATTAGCTTCATGCACCACTTGATGAGCAAGAGGCCATTCGACAACCAAACTACGATACAAATCATTAAGGTCAGTCACTGTTTTCAATCGATATGCCAACTTATGCGCTTTATAACCGAAATTTGCTGCTTGATACGTTTTGGGTAGGAAACGCGCGGCGGCATCCCATGCAGAGACAGGAATTTTCTGAATGCTTAAACCTAAAGCGCGTCGAAAATTAGGCGGCATCCAATCCATTTGATTCCAAATTTTTTTACCCCATAGATAGCGATTGTAACCACCAAAAAGCTCATCTCCACCATCACCCGATAAGGCGACAGTCACATGCCGTCTAGCCGCTTGACAAACCAAATACGTTGGAATTTGCGAACTGTCTGCAAACGGCTCATCATACATCGACGGTAATAATGAAATAACATTCTGTGCATCAGCTGCTCTCACACGCAATTCATGATGATCTGCACCCAGATGCTTTGCCACTGCACGAGCATACGGAGACTCATCACATTCAACCTCATCAAACCCAACTGTAAACGTTTGTATGGGCCTACCTGATTGCTTTTGCATCAGTGCTGCAATAATCGAAGAATCCACTCCACCAGAAAGAAAAGCACCTAAAGGTACGTCAGCTTTCGCTTGGAGCATAACGGATTCTTGCAAAATCTTTTCAAGCTCTATCAACGCTTCCGATTCATTTGCAATCGGCATATGCAAACCCGCGCGTGCTTGATCTGACAATTGCCAATATGGTACGGCTTGTACTAAACGATTCGCTAAGCGCTCTTCATCTACCGATAACACACATCCGGATTCCAATTTAAACACATCTTGATAAATTGAGTACGGCGCTGGAACATTCGCATGAGCAAGAAAAGCACCCAATGCGTCTCGACTGATTGGATTATCAAAACCAGGATAAGCACGTAACGCTTTGAGTTCCGATCCAAACACAAAGGCACCGCGAACCCAGCCATAAAATAAAGGCTTTTCACCCAAGCGATCAACCATGAGTGTCAGACGACGCTCATCCCGATCCCATAGAGCAATGGCAAACATGCCAACTAATTGCTGTAACGTCTCCGAAATTCCCCAAACAGAAAAACTTTCTAACAACGTTTCCGTATCTGAGTGCCCTCGCCAATTGACTGATACACCTAGCTTTTCAAGCTTTGATCGCAAAACCAGATGATTGTAGATCTCTCCGTTGAAGACCATCTGATATCGCCCACTATGAGAGGACATGGGTTGATGACCGGCTGGTGACAGATCAAGAATAGATAAACGCCGATGACCTAACGCAATACCCCTAGCATCATCCGCCCAGACACCCGAATCATCAGGACCTCGATATTTTATCATCGATGCCATCGTGTTTATTGTTTCACGAATATCCACACGCGTTTTAAAAAAAGGATCAAAAAAACCAACAATTCCACACATTGTAAACCGTCCTTTCATTAAACCACAATCGTATTGTCATCTTCTGAACTGTCCGATGACGTCAGTTGATGAGCATAATATGTCGTAATTAAATAAACAAAAATAACGCCGACCATCAAGGCTAACTGCACATCCTCTCTCACATGCAACCTTATCAGCCCAAAACCGATGAGACCTAAACTTAAAGACAAACTAAATATCGCGGCACTGACAAACACCCGACTCATACCTAAACCAATCAAGATATAATGAAGATGTTCATGGCCTGCTTGGAAACATGATTTACCGTGACATAAACGAATAAGACAGACGCTGAGCAGATCGAGCAGCGGGAACAGCAAACACCAAAGAATCGTAAGGGATTGAATACTCGCCTCTTGCTCATGCTGAGAGAGGACGATACTGACCCACATCACAAAAAAAGCGATAAACGTACTGCCAGCATCGCCGAGTAAAATTCGCGCATGCTTACCCTTTGGTAAAGGGACATTAAACAACATGAACACCGATAACAAACACAAAAAAACAGAAATAAGATGATGAATCTCCCCGCTCAACTTAAAGCTAATTAACCACAACAAAAAATTTTGACTCAGCGCAATACCACCAAAAAGACCATCCAAACCATCCAGCATATTCATCGCATTAATAAATGCGACAATCATCAACGCACTAAAGACTTGTGCGGCCCAATATGAATAAATAGGCTCATCAAAAAACAAATCGGATACATTCACCAAACTTGCATTACCAAACGACGTCAAGCCAAAGGCTGCGAAGGTCTGAATCAAAAGGCGCTTTCGTGCGCTAACATCATGTCTATCATCAATCACACCGATAAAAACAATAAGCAAGGAAAAAAGCCAAAATATTTGAGTGCATTGAAACAAATGAGCATCACAGACAAGTGCGACAGTGAAACCAATAAATAAGGCAATACCACCGATGACCGGTGTCGCTGCTTGATGTTTTTTACGACCGCCTGGATAATCTAATAATTTCAGAGATTTCGCCAAGGGCTTTAATATCAACACACTGATAAAGACCGTTAAAGATGCAATCAAGAGGTTCTGATTTAAACTGACATGCAGACTCATAGAAAAATCCTTTTCTTATAAATTGGCTTATAAAAGAAACTCAGCTCAACTCAGCAACAACATCCAGATACTTCTTCAGCACAATTTCCTCATTAAATTCACGCTCAATTTTTTCTCGACCTTTTCGCCCCATCTCCAAGCGGGCTTGATCTGTCAGTGCGATCATTTGTTCCAATTTAGCAGCAAGATCAAATGCGTCACGTGGCTGACAAAGAAAGCCATTGACTCCGTGCTCAACCACGTCCCGACAACCCACCGCGTCTGTTGTCACAATAGGGCGAGCCATGGCCGCTGACTCAAGTAAACTGCGTGGCACACCCTCTCTATAGGAAGGCAAAACCACACAATCAGCATCAGCTAAATAAGGCCGAACATCATCTGCGCCACCAAGATAGACGACTAATCCTTCAGCAACCCAAGCGTCCATTTGTGCTCGAGAAATAGCGATTGGATTTTTA
>DNVL01000184.1 GCA_003507515.1 Legionella sp. | reverse complement strand
AAAGGTCATTTGCTGGCCATCCCAAAACGCATTCTCATAACCTTCGCCATAATGCACACGCATCACCAGCTTCATAGGCTTGGTCTTCCCCACGAGCACATTGACGCCATACCACTCACTATACATATTTTTAATCACCGAACCAATGTACAAGGCATCATTCGTAGGAGAGTATGCGCCGTTCATGAGATCATACCCATCGCCTCGATACCCCGTCCAGTACGGCCCGTTTTCAGTGATAGGGCCGGCAGCACAACCAAACGCCATGGCAACACTCACAGGCGAATACCCGTGATCCATGTCTATCACACTGACATCATCATTTTGCATATAACAAATGCCGGTCATGTCATCACGACTCACCTCAAGAAACGGAAAATCCAGACCAAACTGATAGGAGCCTGCCCGTGCATTGCCACCATACCCTTGCCCCTTGACCAATGATTGATGTGTTTTAACGTCGTTCCATTGCAAAAACACATTGGATGTATTCGCATCAACAATGGCTGTTGGTCGCTCGGGAATGCCATCGTGAGGCTGTACCAACACGCTCACCCGATACGCCCAAAACGCTCGCTGTTGCTCATCCACGTACACCATCGGCGTCACCTTCTCCTCACTCACTGCGGCCAACAAAGCATAGTGCGCCTTGAACTGCTGGAGGGCTAAATCTGCTCGCTGAATAAACAAAGGGTGAGCTTGGCCCAGCTCTTTCGCTAAATCCTCATATACCATGCCATTGACGCGCGCTGAAGAAACGGATGGTAACGATTGATGAGTCGTCGGGGTATGGGTAATGGCGTACCCACCAAACACAGGAAAACCCGCATACGTCTGCTGCATGCGCACGTGCTTGACGTTGTTTTCATCGATGTGCTGTCCCGCAAATTGCAGCGAATCGACAGAAGCTACTCGCGCTTGCGGGCGTCCAGGCAGAGGCACATCAAACATCTGCTGCAACTGTTTTAATGGCATACCCTGTAATGCAACAGGCGTTGCAGCATAAATCGGTACCGCTGTGGTGAGTGCTATGATGAGGATTACGGGTGATACATCAACTTTTTGCTTCATATTACATCATTCCTTTCCGTTATAAACGCTCTAGAAAAAATTCTCCCTAAGACGCCTATGTTATCAGTTGGACTGGCTGTGTGCACTGTTTCCATCGGCACACGCAGTAAGGGATGCATTTCACTCAATACGGGCTAAAAAGTCAAGGAGAGATTGAATATCTGGACATGTTCATGAAATTAAGGCAAAATCGCCACAATATTGCGCTGAAATTAACGACGTTATGAAAAAAATACTGGTTCTGCATGGGCCTAATTTAAACCTCCTCGGATTGCGCGAGCCATCTATTTATGGCTTGTCGTCTTTGGCTGAAATCAATGCGTCGCTCGAAGAAATGGCCTCTAGCGCAGGGTTTAGCTTAACAGCACTCCAAAGCAATAGTGAATCAGACATTCTCCATGCCATACACGGTGCCGCAAGCGATGAGACGTCATTCCTTATCCTGAACCTAGCCGCCTACACGCACACCAGCATTGCCATACGCGATGCGATTTTAGCCGTGAAAATTCCCTTTATTGAAGTCCATATCAGCAATATTTACGCCCGTGAGCCCTATCGCCAACAGTCTTATTTTTCTGATATAGCGGTCGGCGTTATCAGCGGCCTTGGCACAGATGGGTACCTGTTCGCATTGCAGGCTATTATGAACAAACTAACATAAGAGAGTATACATCGATGGATATTCGCAAAATTAGAAAATTAATTGAGTTGCTAGAAGAAACCGGTATTTCAGAGATTGAGATCAAAGAAGGCGAAGAGTCATTACGCCTAAGCCGTCACAGCCAATGGGTGGAACCACCTACACCTCGACATGCACCCCAGCCCCAACCCATCCACGTGACGCATCATGCCCCAACATTGACAGCGACCCAGCCTCAGTCACCGGAGCCCATGTCATTAGCCCATCACGTTCGATCGCCCATGGTCGGTACTCTGTATACGTCCCCCTCCCCTGACACGCCTGCGTTTGTCACTATAGGCAAACAAGTCAAAGTGGGTGACACGCTGTGCATTATTGAGGCGATGAAAATGTTTAACGAAATCGAAGCCGACCGCGCAGGTGTCGTCACCGCCATATTGGCGGTCAACGGCGATCCGGTTGAATATGACCAGCCCCTCTTTGCCATTGAATAAGGGAATAACCACGCTGAGTAAAATTGTCATTGCCAACCGAGGCGAAATCGCACTTCGCATTTTACGCGCCTGCAAAGAACTTGGAATTAAAACCGTTGCCGTTCATTCCGATATTGACAAAGATTTGCTGCACGTGAAGCTCGCAGACGAAACGGTCTGCATTGGTCCGGCCCCGTCACAAAAAAGTTATTTAAATATTCCGGCTATTATTTCAGCCGCAGAAATCACCGATGCCGTTGCCATTCACCCAGGCTATGGCTTTTTAGCTGAAAATGCCGATTTTGCTGACATTGTTGAACAAAGTGGTTTTCGCTTCATTGGTCCTCGTGGTGACACCATTCGTATGATGGGCGATAAAATCTCCGCCATTTCCGCCATGAAAAAAGCGGGCGTGCCCTGCGTTCCTGGCTCAGATGGGCCACTGTCTGAAGATGATTTATTAAATTTATCTTTAGGCCGAAAAATTGGATATCCGGTTATCATCAAAGCCGCAGGCGGTGGTGGTGGACGTGGGATGCGCGTGGTGCATACCGAGGGCAATTTACTGAATGCCATTGCACTGACACGCAGTGAGGCAAAAGCTGCTTTTAATAACCCCATTGTATACATGGAAAAATTTCTCGAAAATCCCCGCCATATCGAATTTCAAGTGTTAGGCGATGGCAAAGGGAACGCGGTACACCTGGGTGAGCGCGACTGTTCGATGC
>DNVL01000155.1 GCA_003507515.1 Legionella sp. | reverse complement strand
CATAAAAAATAACCGTTTTGGCCGCCAGCCAGACGCCCACAATTGGTTGGCTTTTAAACGCCTGCGAGGGAAAATGGCGTACCGATATATCAGTGAACGAACAACATGATTTAACCACCAGCAATAACGCCAAATACCGATGACGCCGAAACTAACGATAGCCGCGCGTTCCTCTTGGTACATGGACGCACTTCTGGGTAAAGACAGTGCGGCCATCAGCAAAATCATCAAGTAGGCCAATAAATACAAATGATCTCGCCTTAAGCCTGCCATAATCGTCTGCGCGCTCTTAAAAACACCATCCAAGGCGATGACGTGCCCTGTTCTTCGATAAGCCATAATCTGGGATCAGGCCGGGTTCTATCGAGCGTATAGTAGGCTACAATGGTTGGCGCTGCCTTTTTCACATCGAAGGTGCCCCCTTTCTTTGCATATTGAAAGCCGCCTTGCGCACGTAACGTATCGATGGGGGCGCGCGAATGTGAAAATTCGTCATCCATTTGGTGAGATAACATTTTATCGGCTAAAAAAGAAAAGGCCTGCTGAACCGGTTTTCTGCAGCAACCCGTGACTAAAGTAATTTCCAACCACGGCTGCACCACGTAGTTGTGGTAATAAAGCGCGCTGCGTTCAAAATAATCAATGGATGCGCCTGACTGAGGATTTAGGTTGATGATTGCGTATTTTTTTGCGTTTTTTATATCCAATTTCCAATCTGGGTCACGGTGCAACATTTTATCCAAGAGTAACAACATTTTGAGTTGATGGATGCGATGGTTGTTTTCACTCGTAAAGTGGCCTGGAATCCAAGCACGTTTCTTAATGTGCAGCGCTTCAAACCAATTTAAGATGCCATCCTTTTCTTCTTGAGGTAAATCACAAGCAATTAAATCATAGGCCCAAATCATACCCTCCAGCCGCGTTTCATCAATAGGACTCCCGGTAGGATGATTTATTTTGGACCATCCCGTCAGTATTTCACGGGTTTTATTTAAAAAATCGACCTGGTGAGTTAATCGGTAGGTGAGGGCTAACACGGCCGCGTGATCTGCATCTTCAAACGCTCTTCTTGACGCAATAAGTCTTGAGTCGTTTATATTCGTGTTGCCTGCGCTACTTAAGATAGGGACCGGATTGGAAGGCTGATGGACGAACTGCTCAGACCAATGTTGCAGTTCACTCATCGTCTCCGGATCTATTGGAAAGGATGGATTGATAACCGCACTGGTAACGGGCCATAACAAGGGACGGCAGGCCATCGTTGTGGCCATTGCATTATGAGACAAAAGAGCCCAGGAAAATAAACCCGCCATGACAATGCTGCGCATGCAGCATCCATCGCTTGCTGGGCTCACAACAGGTTACCAACAAATGCCTGAGTATTGCTTCGATTCAGGCGGGGATTTCCGTATTCTGACCAAATCAATGATCACTTGATCATGCCGAACATCATCGAGAACCGTTTCAAATTCATGGGCATTATTGCCAATAACAATCGTATCGGAGGCCTCTAACAGCTCTTGTATACTCCCGACCATTAACTGTGATATGTGAGGAATATGATTTAAAATATAGTCCCGATTGGCACCATACAATTTGGCTTCTGAAACATTTTTATCAAACAATGTCAGCTCATACCCCTTGCCAATCAATCGCTCAATTAACTCAACGATAGGGCTCTCGCGCAAATCATCCGTATTGGCTTTGAACCCAAAGCCAAGAACACCCACGCGTTTATTGCCTTGCTCCACGACCATGTTCAGTGCCGTATCAATTTGTAATTTATTGCTAGGCAACACCGAGCCAATGATTGGCAAATTGAGATTTAAATTTTGGCTCTCATATAGAAAGGCACATAAATCTTTAGGCAAACATGAGCCGCCAAAGGCAAACCCGGGTTTCAAATAATAAGGCGAAAGATTGAGTGTGGTGTCTTGACAGAAGACATCCATGACTTGGTGACTATCAATGTTTAATGATTTGCATACATTACCGATTTCATTTGCAAAGCCCACTTTCAATGCATGCCAGATATTATTGGTATATTTCAGTATCTCAGCTTCTTCAATATCAAGAAAAATAGTGGGCATATGGGTGCATAATTGATTCAGTTCACTCAGCGTATCTCGTACGCGTTGACAAGACGTCCCCACCACATTTTTCGGTGGGTTATAATAATCATAAACAGCGCTGCCTTCCTTCATGAATTCAGGATTAATACAAACACTAAAATCTTTTCCTTCACATTTATCTGAATATTTTTCAAGTATAGGAATCACGACGTTTCGGATGGATCCTGGGAACATGGTGCTGCGACAGGCAATGATATGATATTCGTTTTTTTCTTTTAGAATTTGTCCTATTTCCTCACAAAGTCGCTCTACATATTGCAAGTCTAAACTGCTGTTCTTCTTGCTAGGCGTGCCCACACAAATGAATGATAACTGACTATTGAGTATTGCATCACCCACATCCTGCGTTGCCCGTAAGTGTCCGCTGGACACCACACGCGCTGTTAATTCTTTCAACTGAGGCTCAACAATCACCGAGCGTCCTGAATTGATCAGATCAACTTTCGTTTTATTTGAATCGACCCCAATCACATAATGGCCATTGTTAGCCAGACATGCTGCCGAAACTGAACCAACATATCCCAAGCCAAAAATGCTAATTTTCATCATCATCACTCCGTCTTAACGCCATTCATTAAATACACAATTCCATTGTGGTTGGCTTGCTTGTAACTGCATTTCCAAGTGATATCTTGATTTAGACAGCCTAGAAAATCTATTAAGGCTTTCCTTGGTTATAAAAGGAAAGCCGCAATAGCTGCATTGCCATCAAAAGTGCATGTTTTTTGAAAAGTAAACGATGACAGGCATCCCTGGATATGCGTCTTTATCAAATTTTTTTTGGTCGCTTTGCTGTATGGCGATTGTAACCTGCGCTGATCGATCTACCTTGAAGTCGCGCCACCGATACTGTGCTTTCACCTCATCAACGAACCCATCGGTACGATTAATACCGACGGTTTTACCACGATACGTTTTCCCTAATGAGGGGATATAGATACCCACCATCCCAGAACCACCAATATGAATCACCTCGTCTTGCGTTAAATAGGCGATAATATTTTTATGGGTTNNCCTGCAGACATGAAAATTTGGGTTATTTTCCCATCAAACGGCGCCTTCAATGTCAACTGGTTGATGAGCCCCTCGTATATCATGACTCTATCATCATTCAATGTCGCTTTTTTTTGAGCGATCTCCAATTCGGCATATAAATCGCGTTCGATGCCTTCTGTTTTTGCGCCAGTAAAATACATTCCTTTTTTCACGGCATTTAACGAATGATGTTCCAAGCGCGCGCGTGCCTGTGCATGTTTTAATTTTTCCTGCGCACTCACATACGTTGCTCGGCCTGCCTCTAAATTTGCTTCGCTGACATAATGTTGTTTATGTAGGCTTGTAAATCGGTCCAAGTTATTTTTAGCCGTTATCACCTCTTGTTGGCTCATGTTTACCGTTGTTTGCGCGGAAACAACGAGGTTTTGCCCGATTTTTTTATACAGCTTTAATCGTTGCTGCTCATTTGCGAGCAGTTGTTCATAATAATTAATCGTTAATCTAGATTCTTCCGCTTGCACTCGCGCCAATTGCAATTCCCGCTCCAGATCAAGGTTTTGAATTTTAAACAACGGTGTCCCTTTTGTTACGACCTCCCCAGAATCCACAAAGACATCCGTGATGTAGCCGCTAGCGGGAGCAACCATGGTTTCAATGTCAGCACTGACAACCGCCGTTTCCACTTTCAAACGCAACACATAGGTCCGAAAGAGGATGACCAGCACAAAAAGCACCAACAGGCCTGCAAGGGCATAGGTCAAAGGGATGAAAAAAGGATATTTCTTCCATCTTGACATGGAAGTTGGTTCATCTCGTAACGTAACGGCGTGTCTTTCCGTTTCATCCACCCTATTGTCTCGGTATATATTGAAACCCTCGGTATCCTCTGTTTTCAACGTGATTCCCTATTAGTTTAGAACAGCGGCAATTATAGTAATTGATTCCTTAGTAACACATTAATGCTTTCCCTATCATTATAAGGAAAGCATTAGTAGATCCCCTGGCTGAGCCTATGTAAGATAATAAATTCATGCGGGTGCTACAAGAAGACTTGGTTGTACGTTGTACCATAGCCAATATCATGATGATGGTTGTGTGCAAGTTGTAACGAGTGACTCAAGATAAGGATACTTGAGATAACAGGCAACTTTCCGACACTTGTAGGGAAATTACCACACTTAATGATTTACTAGGATACAAAAAATGCCAGTGCGGCTGTTTTTTGTTTTAAAGATTTTTTACTTTACTTGTAATAATTATGAAACCTAATAATCAAAGTATAGTCATTATTGATGATAATTCAGACATTTGCAATGCGCTTGCAAGCCTTTTTACGTCTGTTCATTTTAATGTAAAAACGTATACCAGCGCGCAATTGTTTCTGGATGATGGGCATAAAAATAAGAATGGATGCCTTATTATTGATGTTCGCATGCCCATCATGAGTGGGCTTGAGTTATTGGAACAGCTTAATTTACAGAAAAACAGGGTGCCGGTCATCATGATAACTGGATATGGGGATATCCCCATGGCCATTCGGGCGATGAAATTAGGCGCGGTTGATTTTGTTTTAAAGCCGTTTAATGATCAGTGTTTGTTAGAAACGGTTCAAAAATACATTGATCGATCGGTGTGTACGAATACATTCGAGCAAATCAATCAACGCATCAGCAACTTATCAGAACGGGAACGTCAAGTGATTGATTTAATATTAGAAGGGAAGTTAAGTAAAGAAATAGCCTATAAACTCTCGATATCCATGTCAACGGTAGAAGCACATCGAGCGAATATAATGCGGAAAATGCAAGCAAAAAATCTGGCGCAACTCATTAAGTTTTGCCTTCAATCACAATTTAATAATGAATTTTCGTAAATTCCCCATTGCCTTACGATGATTTAAATGGATTACAATATGACGGCTGATGTTTTAGAAAGAAAAAAAATAGAAAACCTGACCATTGCTTGTCGAATCAGTGCGATGGGCGAAATAGGCTCGGCTTTCTCCCATGAAATCAACCAACCATTAACGGCTATCAATGCTTATAGCCGCAGTTGCCTTTCCATTTTAAAAAGTCA
>DNVL01000181.1 GCA_003507515.1 Legionella sp. | reverse complement strand
GGGTATCTGTCGGTTGCCATGAAACATCCGGAACACCACGTGGACACGTCTGAGTCCGTCAAACACGAAGAATTCTTAGTGCCACACATTACCTTTCGCCGCCCGAATCAAACAGCCCAGAAGGAATAAATAATGTCTAAAACTCGCACAAAAAAAGAAGGGGCCGCACTCGCAACAGTGCTCATCAAACTATTACAGGGGTTTTTGCTTCAAGAAGACAAGCAAGCATGGGAAGCGTTGCAATGTCAACAAACGCTCGTCCGTGAGTATTTTGCAACCCTAGGCTTGCATCTTCATTTGGATGAACACGATGGTTACGCGTTTTTACGAACCATCCCCATGGACGAGAATGAGGATGGAAAGGTCACAAACGAATCCGCCATTGGGAATCGGCAACAAGAAGAGATGGCCGACAAAAAGAAACTGACGTTGATGCGAAAAATGCCATTGAGTTTTGAAGTATCACTGCTCTGTGTATTGCTGAGAGAGGCACTCGATCAATTCGATGCCACGGTTCACGATGATCACCGCCTCGTTATCACCAAATCGGATATTTATGATTTACTCAAGCTATACTTTCCCGGCAAGCACGATGAAACAAAACTCATCAAGCGCTGGGACAGCATTATCAATAAACTGATAGAGCTCGGCTTTATCCGAGAATTAAAATCAGATGCCTCGCGCATCGAAGTGTTGCGCATTATTAAAGCAATGATAGATGCCGAGCGGGTCACTGAAATGAAGCGAACCATGCTCGCTTATGTCGAACAAAAAGCAGAGAGAGTGAACCAATGAAGGGTGGATATCGTTTAGTAAAACTCGATGTGTTTAACTGGGGCACGTTTGATGGTTCCATCTATCACATGCCCTTGGATGGTCAAGGTTGTTTGTTAACAGGCGAAAATGGCACGGGTAAATCAACGCTGATTGATGCGTTTTTATCCCTCTTTGTTCCGAATAAACGACGAAGCTATAACATGTCTTCCGGCAGTGCGCGGCGCGAGCGCAATGAAACCACGTATGTTCGTGGTGCTTATCAGCGAGAAAAAACACGCTGGGATCAAATTCAAGTCAAATACCTTCGAGATGAACAATCACTGAGCGCGTTGGCTGCCCATTTTGAAAACCCCATCACAAAAGACCGGATCACCCTCGCGCAATTTTTCTGGTTTGAATCGGGCGATTTACGAAAATGCTTGGTGATTTCCCATGATGTTTTTTCATTGAAATCCGTATTAGATGAGGTGAAAGCACCGGCTGATTTACGCTACAATTTAAGGCAATTACCCCATACCACCATTTTTCCCAGCTTCACAGAATACCAAGACTATTTCGTCCGATACATGGGATTGCGCTCGAACAAGGGGATGGATTTATTCAACCAAGTCTCAACCATTAAACAAATTGGTAATCTCAACGAATTTGTTCGGCAAAATATGTTAGAAGAAACGGACATGGAGTCACTCCTGGACGAGTTTTTTCACACCTTTGACGATTTAACCTTGGCCCATCAAGCCATTATTAATGCACGAGAACAAATTGAGCATTTGGACGGCCTGGATAAGGATGCTCGAAAATTCAGCGAGACAACACTCAAGTTAGATGAAACGACACAATTACAAACCTATTTGCCTCGTTATTTTTCAGCGAAACAATATGACACGCTCCTGCAACAACAACATGAGCTGACCCAAGCATTCGCGCTGCATCAGGAAACAGTTCAAGCCATTGAGCACAGCATTGATCATGTTCAAACGGCATTATCGACCTTCACTCAAAATGCGGATGGCAAGGGTCGAGAAGATCGTTTAAAAACCATTCAACGTGAGTTAGATGACATGGAGCGCGTGCTTGAACAGTGTCGGAGTGAGCGCAAAAAATTAGACGTTGTTCGCGCCGCATTGGGATTAACCGCCTCATTAACATTGGAAACGTTCACCCAAGAACAGCTCCGTTTGAGTGCGATGAAAAGCGAGATAGAGACCCAGAAATCAACCACTTCGCCCCAGGTCTTTTCACTCCGACAAACCGAACATAAAATACAACAACAACTGCAAGCACTCAGTGAAGACTTGCTGACCACACAGAAAAATAAAACCCTGGTGCCATCTCAATACCTTGAGTTGCGACGCATGTTGTGTGCTAAGTTAAACTTATCTCCCAGTGATTTGCCTTATGCGGCTGAGTTAATGTCGGTTAAAGCGCGTGAAGTCAAATGGCGGCTGGCGGTGGAAAAAGTCTTGCGTCCCTTGGCGTTAAAATTATTAGTGCCAGAAACGCATTTTATGCAAGCCAATCAAATCCTTCGGTCGCAAAACATCGGCATGAAAGTGGTTTTACAAAGGATTGATCAGGCGCCGCCTCATCCCGTGACCTCATTGGCGTCAGATGACGATTATTTAATATCCAAGTTGGATTTTCTTCCGAAAGCAACACAAGTCGCTTGGTTAAAACGGCATATTCGCGATCAATTTCACTACCAATGCGTCGAGGACATGCTTGTTTTTCAATCATCATCGCGCGCTATTACCG
>DNVL01000064.1 GCA_003507515.1 Legionella sp. | reverse complement strand
ATAAAACCATTGTCACCGCAAAAAAAACCCCTGTACGTTTTTCTCAAAAGGTAACCGTTGAACTGACGCTGCACAACGTCACATCGATGGACACCATTATACGCTTGTCTGGATATTTTAAAACGATCAAAACACTTGATTTGCAGTATACTGAAAACCACCACCCTTCGTTTAACGGCGTCAGCCTCATCCACGACGCAAGCGATTTGTGTGCTGATCATGCAGAGAAACCATCGCTTTTTCCTCAGTTAGAGGACCTTCGATTAACATATACTCAACATCTGGGCCACGAAAACATCTTAAAATTATTACTAAACCCTCCTCAAAGTATGAAAAGACTTCAGATAGAACCCTGGATGATGCCTTGGTTTGCTCAAAACATGGATCTGAGTCAAATAAAATACCTCACGATCGATCTGGATGATGACGATGATACCCCAATACCATGGGACATGCTCTCATCTCCAAACTTAGAATGGATTGATCTAAACGCACAGCCCCTGCTCTCGGTTAATCATTCAACCAATGAACATCTTCGATGGGAACAAGTGTATTTTTTGTCATGCAGCATCCTAGAGGATATCCATGAGGAGACGATCCGATCCCTCACCCAATTAAGGTCATTGACACTCAATAACGTTCTGAATGGCGATTATCAAACGATAAAAGCACTTCATCGGCAAAACCCTCATCTCGTAGAGGTGAGACTGTACAGCGGACTGAACAACGATCAGTGCAATCGTTTTGAAAAGATATTTCCAGACAACGTATCCGTCTATATTGATTCTTCTTGGGGCGAAAATGGTGAAGACACCGCTGATCGACCACGGCCATCACGACAGGCGGATCAAGATTTTTCAGTGGATTGCGATACAGTGGATGACGCAATGTTACCCGTTGATATCACCCAATACTTTACCGCGCTGTATGGTGCCCCAGCAGTCCGCCCCTCTTCTTATCGACTAGGGATTTTTCAGCAAGTCTCGTTTGAAGAAGGGCATTTTCAATTATCAGCACGACCCAATAAGCCATTTACGATACTCAATGAAGAGTATTGGCAGGACCAGTATTGGGATGACATTGCTGATATACTAGGAAATAACCCCAGTGAGTCGAATACACGGCATTATTATCAGGGACGCCAGATTTTTTACGATGTAGCTCAAGACTGGCAGCCCATTGCATCATTAACGCCGAGCGACAGGATTATATCGTGGAGCACTTGTCCCCAACAGGCCGTAGACATCGCTTATTGTGAAAATGATAACCTTTTCTATATTCGAATGCAGGAGGGTAGCGCCTCGTTTGAATTGCAATTTGAGCTGTTTCATCCCACCCAACAACCCAATCTTCCTGTTCAACTTCAAACTTCCATCAATTTTTTTAGGCAATTCAAATCGGGTGAATCCGGTGTCCGAGCAAATATGTCGCTAACGGAGGCCTTTCAGTGTATTTTACAGAGGAAAGTGGGTGCGTGTCGGCATCGAGCTATCGTCTTTTTTCTAGTGTTGATTCACCGTGGCTGTCCAATGAATCGGATTCGTATAGTAGCAAATGATATCCATATGTATGTTGAACTGGCGAACAACAATAGAGAGTGGTTCAGGTGTGATTTGGGGGGGTTTCCCACTGTCATGAACATTGTTGTACCCAAACGGCCCCTATCGCCAGCAAATGACGATTCTAGCGATTCAGAGTCCATGACGCCATCGCCTATACAAGCATATACCCCAATGGAACATGCCATCAGTGACGCTTTTGATGCACGCCTCATGTCGACGAACCAAGGGATCACACAAGAGGTGTATGGCACGTTAGGCGCCTATATAGCGGATGTGTTTGCGAGTCTATCTCTAAAACAACGGCTGGATTTAAAGCAAGATCTTCACTTCAGTTTCATTACTTCATTGAAGGATCACGCAGCGCAGGCCCAACGCCCATTCTTTTACGTGCATGAGCCGGATGCATTGATCACCTCACGTCCGTTTATTGTTCACAATCCAATAAACAACACGGGTCAACGGAAAAACGGCCCTGGCGGTCCACTGCATGATTTTTTAACGACCAGCCCAAAGGGGATCCTGGTCGTAAATTACACGACGTTTACCGAAGAGGATTTTGCGCGATGGCATGGCTTATTGGCCGAATGTCGCAAAACCGACGGCACATACGTGCCAGAAGACATGCTATTGATTGGCTTGTTTGATACAGCAGCGCAAGTAAACCCCGATCCCAATGACTTTGAACACCTATTTCATACGATACGCGCAGTCCCTCATGGCCTCATTCAACCCATGGTACGCCCACCGATAACGAATGCTAGGCCTCGTTTTCCTTTACAAACAACCACCTCGCATACCCATATCAATCTATGCCATTCCCTAAGCTGGCGGCACTCGCTCGTTGATCATTGGGGCCTCGATCGACAAACGTTGCGTTTTGAACAAAGCATGCTGTCTCGTGCATTCAACGATACGGGCCTGATTGAAATTCAAAACCCACCGGATGATGAAGGTTTTTGGCGGCATATGATGCTGCATCACGCAGAGCACTTGACGTCAAACCGATTTATTTTTACAGAAGGCTATCATTGGGCATGGCCTTTCGAAAAAATAGCGCAAATGGCATTCCTCGATCCGGATGCATGCGTATTAAACCCGACCCTACTGCCACAGTATTTTTCACGCTATCAGTTAGATGTTGATGGTGAACGTTTATTCAAGGCAGCCGGGCATTTGATGGTCGATACCCCAGCACCCTTGTCTATCTATATCACACGCGAGTTGTCAGAAGATCAATGGGGACAATTTCATGAAGCCTATCAAATGCACGCGCCACAACGACGCTTGTTATTTTCATGCGCCAAGGACGTTGAACTGCCCGCGCATTTAATGGATCTCGGTTTTGGAGAATCAAAAGCTTATCTAACCTTTTCTCATACACAGCTAATCCAGACGAATGACCGAGATTTTGCGCAGTTACAGGTCG
>DNVL01000018.1 GCA_003507515.1 Legionella sp. | reverse complement strand
GACTTGCGGTAGCGGCAATAAATGGGGTAGTTGTGTCAATAAAATATCAATCGCCATGGCTTGCATGCCATCTCCGACGAGAATGGCCGTTGCTTCATCAAACGCACGATGGCAGCTCGGCTTGCCCCGGCGCTGGTCGTCATCATCCATGGCAGGCAAGTCATCATGCACGAGTGAATAGCAGTGAATCAACTCAATCGCTGCAGCAATGATATCCAAACAGGTTTGATTCACGCCAATGAGTTCGCCACATAAATACACCAACAAGGGACGAAAACGTTTGCCGCCAGGGAACAACACATAGAACATGGCCTCTTTTAATCGAGGGGCGGGAATGTGTGCTGAGTGAAGCAAATCATGCAGCACGGTCTCATGGCGTAATCGGTGGTTTTCGATGGTTTCACTCGTCATCAAGGGCCTCATCCATAGGGGGGTTAACGGCAGATAAACCCTCTATTTTTTGCTCCGCTTTGGAGAGGGTTTCTTCGCATTTTCGAGCCAAAGCGATGCCTTTTTCAAATTGTTTAAGTGATTCGTCTAGCGACAAATCGCCCTTTTCTAATTGCATCACAATGGATTCGAGTTCTGTAATGGACTTTTCGAAGTGCATGGGTTTTGTCATATTTACCGTCCTTTTTAATCGCGCCAGTATAGCTTGTTAAGTCGTATATTTAAACCATATTGGCATCACGCGATGGAGATAATTCATGAATTTCCAAAGGCCTACTTGTGATTCAATGATGCCGTTGGTATCCGTTCTTCGCTCGGGGTAGGCGATGCCTGCACCAAATAACCCAGGTCCGATGATGCCAACGTATGGATTATATTCATGGTGTTCATCTTCTCCAATTGTGATGGTGTTGCGTCGCGTAAAGCCTGTTGCATAGATGGCTTTATCACAATCGGGCAAGTGACGTAACCGGTTGAATTCACAGCTACTGTAGCGAACCAAATTAGGCGGCCATGTCCCGTCGATGTGTTCACGGGCCCAAAGGGCGGCGTTTCCCTTGAGTCCTGTATTATCAAACAAGACAGAGCCGCCCAAGTCAATGGCATAGCGGCAGGGTGAACGGTAAAAATTGATTATTTTTTTCACACCCAGATCAACCAAATGCTGGAGAATGATGATGGCCGAGTGGGATGAACCAAAAACGGCAATCGTATCCTGTGGGTTGATGGCCTCACTTAAGAGTTGTTTATCGATGGCCTGCTCTAACGGGATGGTGTTTATGTTTGGGTCATTCAGAGCGGTCGGAACAGATCCGGTGGCTAAAATTACATGCTGCGCGTGAAAGGCGTGGGTATCGCTTTGCAGTGTCCATTGGCGCTCAGACAAGTGCAGGTGTCGAATGAGGCATACCTCGGCCGTCACGGCGTTCTTCAGTTGGGACGTCACCCACTGCAATGGCTCAACCATCGCCTTGAGTGTGCAGGTTTCATGAGGCGGCAGGTGATTGAGCGCAAAATCAATGGGCGCTTTTGCGTAGCCAAAGGATTGTACCGCGTTTAAAAAATCCTTAAATAAGCGGACTGTGGTATTGCTAGATACATTTTTCCATAAGCGCCCCAGATCACCCACTTGAAACGCTAAATCGAGCCACAAAATATCCTTGGGCGTGATACCATGGTCCAGCAGTTTTCCAACCGCAGCAATGCCAGCGGGACCGGCACCCACAACAGCCCATTGAAATGGCTTTTTGTTCATCTTGTTCCACCCATTTGTCGATTCATTAGGGTAGAGTCTAGGTGGCTTGATGGGGATAAACAATATTTACCAGGTATTCTTTGCATGAAGATTAAAACACGTTTTATTTGTAATCAATGTGCTGCTGTTTTTCCGCAGTGGGCCGGGCAGTGCACGCAATGTGGCGCCTGGAATGCCGTCACCGAAGAAGGGGTGGCGTCAGAAGGGCGGAAAGCGCGGTTAGGGAATTACGCTAATGATCGCTCTGCCGTCATGTGTTTAGATGACGTGGTGATTGACTGCGAAGTGCGGATGGACTGTGGCTTATCGGAGTTGAATCGCGTGTTGGGCGGAGGCTTGGTGGATGGCTCGGTGGTGCTGATGGGAGGGGATCCTGGCATTGGCAAGTCCACCATTTTATTGCAAACATTGGCGAACTTATCCCTTCAGTACCCTGTGTTGTACGTGACAGGGGAAGAATCATTGCAGCAAGTCGCCATGCGCGCCAAACGCTTGCAATTGCCCTTGCCAGGGCTTCGACTCTTGGCTGAAACGCAAGTTGAAACGATTCTAGCCCATGCGCAAAAAGAGCGCCCACGCGTGATGGTGATTGATTCCGTGCAAACCATTTTCACAGACAGCATCAATTCCGCACCAGGAGGTGTCAGTCAGGTACGAGAAGCGACTGCTCAATTGGTGCGTTATGCCAAAATGACACAAACCGCTGTGTTTTTGGTAGGGCACGTGACAAAGGACGGTTCACTGGCAGGACCCCGCGTACTGGAACACATGGTGGATTGCGTCTTGTATTTTGAAGGCGAACGGGATAGCCGTTTTCGAGTGATTCGCGCGATTAAGAATCGATTTGGGGCGGTGAATGAATTGGGCGTGTTTGCAATGACAGACAAAGGATTAAAAGAGGTTGCCAATCCGTCAGCCATTTTCTTATCACGCCAGCCAGAGCCGACCCCCGGAAGTGCGGTCATGGTGACTTGGGAAGGGTCACGCCCGATGCTGGTCGAGGTACAAGCCTTGGTGGATGAGGCGCACGGGCAACAAGCGCGACGCGTAACGGTGGGGCTTGAGCAAAATCGATTGGCCATTTTGCTCGCTGTGTTGCATCGGCACGGAGGGATTGCCACGTATGATCAAGATGTGTTTATTAGCGTGGTGGGCGGGGTAAAAGTGACGGAAACAGGGAGTGATTTAGCCCTGCTTGCGGCAGTGGTATCGAGCCTTCGCAATCGTGTATTTGACAATGAAACCATTATTTTTGGCGAAGTGGGTTTGGCCGGTGAAATCAGACCGGTACAAAGCGGGCAGGAGCGGTTGAAAGAGGCGGCCAAGCATGGGTTTAAACGCGCGATAGTACCCTATGCCAATGCACCAAAACATGCAATGGGTATTGAAGTGCAAGCGGTGAAGCGGTTGCACGAAGTGTTGGAAAAATTATGAATAAACCTTGCACTTGACTTTAGGCATTTTCATGGATGTGGTTGAAAACCCGTTTTTGCGAACGAAGTGAAGCAACACAGCTCGGAAGTTCAATTGAAAATCGGCCTGTATTGATTCACTTCGTTCGCAAAACGGCATGTTTTTTGATGTTAATAATCCAACCTGCCTAGCAATTGAATCCCCCTAGTGGGGGTGCCCTATTAGTGGGTGTGCCCTATCCTCATTTGGAGCTTGATTTTTAAACGGATCGCGACCCAAGAAGGTAAGTAGGATTAACGCGCATTGCGTTGCCAGGGTGCGTGTAATCAATGCGACGACTTCTGTTAGGAATGCTAGAGGAAAATAAACGGAATGTCGAGCAAATGACAAAGTGTGTTTTGCTAAGTTTCCGCCATATACTCCCACCTCCATATCCGCATCCAAATTCAAAACGGCGTATAAGATCGGTAGCGAGCACCCAACCATTGATAGGACATCATTCAACGCAGAATTCAGTTCACGTAGAGGGTTGATAACCAGCGATATCAGTGCGCGTTTTGCGCCCATGTCTTGTTCTGTGAAGGGTGTAAAAAATCCAGGGCAGTGGTTCATCATACCTGGCTGCTCGGGTCGACTAACTAAACCCGACTGAGTGCTCCATCGGGTTTGAAATTTTGAGTCTAATATGAACATGATGTTCTCCGGTTTAGTTTGATTTCTAGCGCACGAATTGTATCATAAAAACACATCAATACCACATATCCAAATAAAAACGTCAAAAAATAAGATATCAGGTATTAGAAAGCAATCGTGCAATATCTTTCGCAAAATAAGAAATCATCAAATCAGCGCCGGCGCGTTTAATCGCAATCAAGCTTTCTAACATGGCTTGTTCCTCATCGATCAAGCCCGCCGTTGCAGCTGCTTTGATCATGGAATATTCACCACTGACTTGGTAGGCGCACAGGGGCACATCTGGGAAGCGTTGCTTAACGCGGTAGATGATGTCTAAATAACTCATGGCGGGTTTGACCATCAGCATGTCAGCCCCTTCCGCTATATCCAACGCGGCTTCTCGTAGTGCCTCCGAAGCATTGGCCGGATCCATTTGATAAGATTTTCGGTCGCCAAATTTAGGCGCACCTAAAGCGGCTTCTCGAAAGGGACCGTAAAAGCAGGAACTGTATTTGACCGCATAACTTAATATTGCGACATCTGTATGACCGGCGCTATCCAAGGCCTGTCGAATGGCCGCCACCATGCCATCGGTCATGCTGCTAGGGGCTATCCAATCAGCACCCGCATCGGCATAGCTGACGGCTTGCTGGCTCAATTGGTCCAATGTGGCGTCATTATGGATGTGCTCTCCTTTTAAAACACCACAATGCCCATGGTCGGTGTATTCACACAGGCAGACATCGGCAATGATGAGCATGTCTGGGTTGACTTGGCGAATGCTGCGAATGGCCTGTTGAATAATGCCGCTGGATGCCAATGAAGAAGAGCCCTCAGCATCTTTATGCGCCGGAATACCAAACAGTA
>DNVL01000248.1 GCA_003507515.1 Legionella sp. | reverse complement strand
GGCGATTGGGGCAATGCATAAAATTCTCCAGGATGAACCCGGGATGGCACCAGGTAATCTCGCGCCCCTTCAGGCGTGGCTTTGGTCAACATGGGGGTTTCAATGTCCAGGAAATCCTGGGCATTTAAATAGGTTCGAATGCACTGCGTCAGATGATGTCGCAATTTCAATTTATGTTGCATGTCCCGACGACGCAAATCCAGATACCGATAACGGTAACGCAAGTCTTCATTCACGACTTGATGCTCATCCGGGAGGAAAGGCGGCGTTTCGGCCTGATTGAGGATATCTAACTGCGTGCCCAGCAATTCAATGCGTCCAGTGGCCATTTTATCATTGATCATGCCGCAAGGACGTAGTCGAACGATTCCCGTCACACGCACCACGTGCTCATGACGAAGTGTTTCGGCTTGAGAAAACACAGCCGGTGCCTCAGGCTCATACACCACTTGAATCATTCCCGAACTGTCTCTGATATCGAGGAAAATGACGCCGCCGTGATCACGGCGATTGTGGACCCAACCACACACGGTAACAGACGTGTCGACCATGGATTCATTTACATTTGTGCAATAGTGTGATCGCATCTGTTTGTTCTCTCAAAAATAACTAACTTTTAATGGGACATGTAGCCGAGGCAAAGGGCTGCATCACACCCAATGAGATAATACATTTCAACGCAGCTTCAATGCTCATGGATAATTCGATAGCTTCTGATTTAGGCACCATGATTAAAAATCCAGATGTAGGGTTAGGGGTCGTCGGAATAAACACCGTTAACATCTCACCCCCTGTCTTTTCATTGATTTCAGCTTGTGCCGCACCCGTTTGAAACCCCATGCTCCACACGCCTGGCCGCGGGTATTCAACCAATAACACCCGGCGAAACGCTTGACTATTCGTCGCAAAAATAGCTTGAATCACTTGTTTCGTGGCATTGTAAATGGAGCGCACCAACGGAATTTTGTCCAGAATGGATTCACTCCAGCGCATCACGCGCTGGCCAAGAAAATTCGTGGCCACAACACCGGTTATCAACAACACCAGCAATGACAGCAAAACACCCAGCCCTGGCAAGTGCATACCAAATAATTGCTCAGGCTGATACGCATGGGGCAATAAAGCCAAGGTGTTATCCAGTAAATCGATTAAAAACCGCAACACAACAAAGGTCACAAGAATAGGCAACCACACCACCAAGCCGGCCAAAAGATAACTACGCAGAAGGGCTACTTTCACGTTGATTTACTCTCGGTTGATATGCTTGAAGAAGACGAAGATTCGGCTGCTTTTTTCTCAGAGGAACGGCATGCCTTGTTGTCTGTTTTGACTTCAGACGGGCTTTTGCTTTTAAAGTCAGTGGCATACCAACCGGTTCCTTTCAATTGAAAACCTGCGGCAGACACCAACTTAACCGCCGTCTCTTCTAAGCAAACCGGGCATATTTTGACAGGCTCATCACTCATTTTTTGGATTACATCAAACGCATGATGACACCCCGAGCATTGGTATTCATAAATAGGCATCGAAACATCTCCATCAACGGCTTACATAAGTTGATGATTATAACGGACTCACCTGTGATGAACAATAGACTTGGATTACGATAGGGTGTCTACGCACTAGGTACTCATGTCGGCAGTTCATGTCGTCTCCACTACAGGATGGGACCTTAATTTAATGACTATTGTTGAGGCCGAGGGAGGAGAGCTGCGTTTCTTGACGCGATAATGCCTTGGGCGTAGCCTGAGTCAGGTGCTGCTGCGATAAGACTATCCTCATATCTTTCTCTTTCATTGCCCTCATAACCTTGAGGATCATCATTTGTCAGGAGCCCTGTGTTTGGATCAGGGTAGGCAACAGACAACTGGCGGATCATGGCGGGCAAGGGAGGGAAAAAGCCAAAATCGAACACTACTGTAGAGTGAGTACTTTCATTGTTTGAAGCACCATTTTCGGGTCGCTCGTTGGACATTATAAATTTTTCCTAAAAGGTTTCAGATGGTTGGCTTTTCCGGGATTTCCGCAGGAAAGTCAAATTAAGGACGAATTGTCAATCATTCAGACTTAAAAGTCAAGATCAAAACCCGCGTAAAAAAAGTAATTATGCGCGTATCCAGACTTGCGTTCTACCCAAGATGACCATCCCCACATAACCACGCACATAGAGCTTGTTGCCCTTAACCCGTAATCGAGCACGGTAGATCTGGCCCGTTTTAGCCTCCAAAACCTGACCGCCTTCCCAAACGCCATCGCCACGGTCTTTTAAACCCCAGAGAAATTGCAACCCTTTGATTGGCTGCTCCTTGAACGGCTCGGGACATTTTGCACACGTACCCGTATCACCCGCTTCTGGATACACATCAATAATGGTACCCGTGAGTATCTTATCGTTCAAAACCAAGCGAACCACTGCCCTTTTTTTTCCTGTCTTGTCATCCACGGTGGTCCAGTCTCCCACAGGAGATTGGGCCAGTGCAATGGGCATATACAATGCAAAGAACGTTAAAGCAAACAACCCTTTCAACGATTTCATCTCATGCTCCCCCAAAAAAAATCATTTTAAATCATAGGCGACAGCCATGCAGAAATCAAGTCAGACCCGGATTAAGTGCCCGACACGAACCGCCAGGTACTTTCCTCTGCCCCATCTTCCACCTCAATACCCTCGGCCAACAGCTGTGTCCTCATCTCATCCGCCAGCGCCCAGTTCTTATTTTTTCGCGCTTGAAA
>DNVL01000062.1 GCA_003507515.1 Legionella sp. | reverse complement strand
CTTTATTTTTCTAGAAGCCTTATTCCTGCGAATCGTGATGATTTACGCCAGTTGAGGCATGTTTTTCGTCATGTTGGTTTATACGCTTATCGATCGGGCTTTGTACAAGAGTTTGTTCAATTACCGGTTTGCGATCTTGAAACGATTGAGGTATTAGAACAATTACGAGTATTGTGGGCGGGGTATCGTATCAAAGTTGATACAGCATGCGTTGCACCACAGCAAGATATTAATACAGCTGAGGATTTGCAGAAGGCATGTGAGTTATTTTCCTGAGCGTATAAAACTGGACTTTAGCCATTTATCACAATAATCACCTCTAAGATTCCCCCTTAACTCAAGCGAAAAAAAACGCTGTTTGAGAGCTCCAACAGGCACGCAAAAATCAAAAACCTCTCGGACGACCCTTTCTCCAAAACATAGGCTATAATAAGTACAAGATATTTAATTTAAGCGTGAGAAAAGGCGATGAAAATACCATTCGCAGAACCTATGAGTCCACGGTATATTTATATCAATCCTGAAACCAATCAAGTTCATCTTCTCGTGCCATTAGTCCAAGGTCAAGAGATTAGTACCGATAATACCTGCAAATCAACTGCTGCCTTAACTGAATTTAAAAACGCAGCACTCAATGAATTAAACACCTATAAATCTGCGCTTGAATTCGATCTGGAATTGTTAGGGGATGACGACTCACCGCTGAAAGCGCTTAAAGAAGCACGATTAACACAAATTAACGCTTATATTAATGCCATGCCCCCTATGCAGGAAAAATATTCAAGCGCCATCGCGTCACAAATGTCGAAGACGTCATCCAATCTATATAGCATACAGCTAAGACCACTCACTCAAGATTCTGAATCAATTGTCGTTAACCCTGTGTTTAGTATTGAAAGAACCAATGATGCAAAGGGTACACCAAAATCGGTTTTATTTAATACCATGTATGAAGCCTATCCTCAGTTAACGATAGCCCCGCTTGACCCAAAGTCACAGCTTGACGCGGCGGTTTTGAGGGCCTTACCAGGCTTGGCTACCAATTTTACGCAAATACAGGCTGAGATGACGACGCAGTGCCAAGGTTTGTTTGGTCTAGCCGTCGATTTTACAAAAGCCGGTCATAGCACGTTTGTCAGTCAAGCCTACATCGATGAGATGATGGGATTTTCACCCACAACGCCTGCGACAATGCAAGATTATATGGATGCGCTTTGGGGTGCTTGTGCACCGAACATTGGAGCAACCATCTCAACACCTCCTTTTTATAGCGTACTGAATAATCAAGATAAAACCGAAAAATTGTCGATTTTAACGCAATTTTTTCTTGCACAGGTGAATATTTATTGTAAATCAAAAGGCATGAGTGACAAAAATTTTGGAATCATACTGGATGCATCCCCAGATTTAAGTGAAGAGCTTGTTGTCATTATCTCGAGTGCATTGAATACAGGCACCCCAGTTGAAGAAAGCGTTTATACTTTTTTCAATAAGCACACACACGAATTTGGGCTTGAGAGACCCTTAACCGAAACAGACATGCAGGCTATTCAAGAAAAATTTGAGAGAACCTATAAAACCGTGACGGCAACAAAAGAAAATCCTCACATGGATGATTTTATGATATTAGATACGGATGCACGTGCGGGACAATTTGTAACCCATCAAGGCTCAATTTGCACTGATTTTGCAAACCTTGTTGACCCATCATTGGAGAACACTCTTTTTCAAACGATTCGTCGCGATTTTGAAGCACCAATTGAACGCCTTATCCCAAATAAAAACGAACACATACAAGCGAGTATTGACCTGGATATGGAAACGCTCCTATCACGCATCAAAGATGATAACCAATTCAAGAAATTACCACCAAAAATCCAGATGGAATGTCTGAAATCTCCCGCATTTCAATTGCGCACGTTTTTACATGATATCGCAAAAGGGAATCAAGATAGAGCGGACAAGCTGCTTACAAACAATCCACAAAGTACGCAGAAATTACTGAATCTCCCCGGCACCTTTACCGATTATTCAGGTCGAACGTTCAACTGCACAGCCTATGAATACGCCTATTGGGCTAAAGACACACACATGTGTCGAATGTTAGAACGGTATATGAACGATGAGACAAAAGCTGATATGGCGCAGCGCATCAACTAAATGGAGAGTCTGGATAAAGCCACAAATGAGCCGGTGGGTTTGACTTACAACCAACACGGTAAAGAATATCATAGTGCTCATTTTGATTTGTCAGCACTTAAAACGGCACTGAGTGAGTATGTTCAGGGGTATGCTAATTGGGAACGCACAAGTAATTGGACCGCAATGGAGGCCGCCTGGATGAAAGTTGGGTTGGCTCAGCGCGATGTGCCTGTGCACGTGATTAATGAATATTGTCGCAAAGACCGCTCGTTTAATTCATGCCCGGAGTTCAAAGAAGATAAGTTGCCGCGGGAGTTAATGTTCTATAATTGGAATTCAGATAAAGAAGAGGCGTTGTTTCCATTAGTTATTTCTGCTTCATCTGGGTTGGGTATCAATTTTTCTTTAGTGCGGGGCGGGTCGGGGAGTGCGTACGTGGGTTGTTTGGGATCGCTGGATGCTCATGCCGCGGCGGCTGATTTGGCGGCGGTTAACCGCCTAGATGAAGTTAGAACCACCGATCTCACGCGGTCGCGAGAAATCCTTGGGTTGATAGAGCCAGAGCATGTTCATGGTTCGCGGCCTTTCTAGAGCANNTTGTGCGGTTCTAACCCACCACGTGCGCTTCATGTTGTTTCTTTTCTTGGTGTTCATATTGGGAGGCCAATAACTGCATGGCTCTTATTTAAAAAGGTTGCCAGTCCTGGTAAAACGAGTTAAAGGCAAACGTATCCGGCTTAAAGAATTATTGACGGATTCCAGCCAAATGTGGCAAACACTTACTGTAAAGTGGTACGGCGGTGAG
>DNVL01000213.1 GCA_003507515.1 Legionella sp. | reverse complement strand
ATCTTTTCTTTTAATCCATAAATGTTAACGAGTGACTGAATGGTTTGAATATCAATCGTAAAATGCTCAAGAATATCACAAAAAACGTTTGGGTCGTCTTGGCAATTGGAAATTAAAGCGCAAAGATCTAATCCTGACGCATAATACAAAGAATAGATGGATGCCTTTTGACGGTTACTCAATTTCAAAATAATAAACAGAGCATTTGGCTCTAGTGACTGAAGAATGTCTGCATATCGTCTTCGTAATTCGTAATTTAACCCTAAACATAAATGCCCAATGGAGTTTTGGTCATCAGAATCCCGTTCTTGGAGCAATCTCATTTTTTCACTGTGAGGACAACTCTCGATATTTAAGAGTTTATAGCGAAGCCGACGCGCTTTTTTATCTGCTTCAGAAAGGTCAGCACCAGGTCTATTGACTTGCCGCGGTACTAATGTAGGCTCTTTAGGCGAAGATATGACTCGATCCAGGTCTTCGAAAAAAGATCCGATACAATTCTGAACTTGATCTAAAAACAAATGTGCAATGCGAGGATGCTGTTGTAAAAACTCAATCAGACCCTGTTTTTGCAGGAAAAGAGAATAAAAGTCTACGTTGATTCGATCCTTTGTTATTCGATCACGTAATTGTACGAGTACTAGATATCTTTGAACCTTTAATAACAGGTCGATGGCTTCTTTTTTCTGCGTTGAAATAGATACGCTGGCTTGCATATGATAAGCACTTGTAGCGGTTAGCGCAGGAGGTGAAAGCGGCTGTTCTGGTTTATTGGCTGCCGCTGTCTCTTCTAAGGCCTCTTTTGCGCCGGCTTTCGCGCCACTATGAGCCGCTTTAGCGATCAGCGCTCCTTTGATGATAAGTGGGATTGGCATATGGGTTTCTCCTTAAGCGCAGCGTATGGATGACGTTTTCATCTAAACGAGCCCCTTAACTGCCTTGTCCTCGGTTCGTGATTAGCAACCTATGTTCTCTGGCTTCCATTTAATATTACAACCCAAGCTTGGTTTTTGGTTGTCAGGATTAACCGGAACATTGGCCAAAAGGTTATCTAACGTCGTGCGAATAGATTGACCATTTACCTTTATACTATTGCCTAGGCGAGAATCATCCAATTGACCGCGGTATACAAGGCAATTCTCTTTATCAAACACATAAAAATCAGGCGTGCATTTTGCTTGGTAAGCCATTGCTACTTCTTGTGTTTCATCAAACAAATAGGGGAATGGATAACCTAACTCAAGCGCAATCGCACGCATTTTCTCAGGCGAATCATCGGGATAATGGGATACGTCATTGGCATTGATGGCAATGAAACGGATTCCTTTGGGAATATAATCGTTTGAAATTCGAACCAATTCAGGGTTTACATGCTTCACATAGGGACAATGGTTGCAAATGAAGAAGATGACCGTGCCGATGTTGTCGTTTTTGTGAGAAAACCGGACAAATTTTCCGGTAACTGTATCCATTAACGAAAATTCTGGGGCGAGGGTGCCTAACGGCAGCATAGAAGAGGGTGTTTTGGCCATGAAGAAGTCCTTTTAGTGTAACGCGTTATTGTGGGTTTATCACTTAATCACCAGCGCAATAGAATGCCTTTTGAAACAGAATCTTTAATGACTTGATCGACTAATTTATTGGTTGAAACCCAATAGTTGCCCATGTTACTTAATGCGAATTTTACTCGCGGATACTGACATACATCCAGCGCGTCTCTGCAGCTGGCGACCACTTTCTCGCCATTCTCTTGTGTGTAGCATCTAAAATGCAACTGGGCTACATCTGATGCGAATGCGGCCCAACGAGATGGGTCAAACTTTGTTTCTAATTTTGGACTCATAAAGACATCTGGGCGCGTTTCAATATGTACCAGTTCAATTTTTTTATCTGAGCGGTTTTGGATGAGATAAAAGGCTTGCTTGCCTTGCTCATTGAGCACCAGGTCATTTTCAACAAACCCGTAATCACTGACTTCGCACCCATGTGGGAAGGATGTTGCGGCAAGGGCGTCTGTTAAAAGACAACTGATTACAAAAAAAGCGGTGAGTCGCGTGGTGCGTAACATAATATATTCTCATCTAATGGTTGAATAAGGTCGGTTTACCGATGGAAATATACTACACTTGGTGTGAAAATAGAACCGTAATCTTCATCATGGAGTAGATTTGGAAATTAAACATATTGCTATTCTCGCGGACGCCCAACAGATGCATTGCTATATAGGCGATGTTCTGTACAGAACTTACGCGGTGTCAACAGGGAAGAATGGATTAGGCGAACAATCCGGTAGTGAGTGCACGCCACGAGGACTGCATCGTATTCATCAGGTCATTGGTTTGCACCACGCTGTAAATAGTGTATTTGTTGGGCGCGAATGGACCGGGGAATATTACAGTCCTGAATTGGCGGCCGAGTATCCTGCTCGTGATTGGATATTAACACGCATTCTGCAGTTGGATGGGCTTGAGGAAGGGTATAACCGTGGGGGAAACGTAGACAGTTTGTCGCGATATATTTATATTCATGGCACACCTGATTCGACGGTATTAGGGGTTCCCGGTTCGCATGGTTGTATACGGATACGTAATTCAGATATGATTGAATTGGCTAGCTGGGTACAGGTAGGTACCCGCGTTTATATTAAATAGGGATATATTCTGAAATATCAACAGTCGCTTGTTTTGATTGCATGTTTTTTTCTTCACGCGTGCACGATGGTCGGACCTAATTATAAAGAGCCGAAACCAAGTGTCGCGAATCATTGGTTAAAACAAAACAACACGATTAGAGAAGCACCGATTCAAGATGCAAAATGGTGGGGACTTTTTAAAGACCCGAATTTAACAGCATTGATTCATGCCGGTTATCACAATAATTTATCACTCATCAGTGCAGGCGTTCGTGTGCTGCAAGCGCGCGCTAAATTGGCGCAATCAGTAGGGGATTTATACCCTCAACAACAAGCGTTAATGGGCAATTATAATTATTATCGGATTGGAGGCAGTTATTTACAAGGCGTGCTGCCGTCAACGTTTGATGCGGCAACATTAGGCTTAGGTGTCAATTGGGAAATTGATTTTTGGGGAAAATATCGTCGTGCGATCAAAGCCAATGACGCGTCTTTTTTAGCCTCTCTTGCGGCTTTTGATCAAGCATTGGTTACACTCACAGCAGATATTGCCAGTGCTTATATTAAAATTCGGACCGATGAATCCTTGATTCGCGTCACTAAAGAAAATATCCAACTGCAAAAAATGAGTTTGCGTTTAACCCAGTCTCAATTTAGGGCCGGTCAAGTCAGTTTGCTGGATGTGGAGCAAGCAACGACTGAGCTAAAAGAAACACAAGCGAGTCTTCCCACGCTCATCAGTCAATTACAGACACAAAAAGACGCGCTTGCGGTGTTATTAGGCATTCTTCCAGGCGATGTGGATGCGTTGCTTCTAAAACACCAAGGCATTCCAAAAGCGCCCCTTCAAGTCGCGGTGGGCATCCCTAGAGAAGCATTGAATAGACGACCCGATATCCATCAAGCACGTCTTGAGGCCATTGCACAATCTGAAGCGATTGGCGTAGTCAAAGCCAATTTATACCCAGCGTTCTCATTCACGGGAACTTTCTCCTTTTCATCGAATAATATAGGTGATTCGTCGGTGAGTGATATTTTTCATTGGTCAAATCGCAGCATCACAGCGGGGCCTGCATTAAACTGGCCATTATTAAATTATGGCCAAATCACCAATGCTGTTCGTGAGCAAGATGCTGCCTTTCAACAAGCGCTGCTGAATTATCAAAATGTCGTGTTGCGGGCCCAGCAAGAAGTTCAAGACAATATGACGCGTTATGTAGAAGCAAAAAAATCGGAAGGATTCCTGAAAACGGCGGATCACTCCTCTGTTAAGGCAACCCAATTGACTCTCATACGTTATCGAGAAGGGGAGTCAGATTATACCACCGTCTTATATGCTGAACAGCAGCAGTTACGTGTGCAAAGGTCATTGGTTAACGCCCAAGGCGAAGTGCCACTTGCGCTGGTTGCGTTGTATCGAACATTGGGTGGCGGCTGGCAAATCCGAAATGGGAATGATATTGTT
>DNVL01000244.1 GCA_003507515.1 Legionella sp. | reverse complement strand
TGGTATCCACATAACTATCCGGCGCCACATAAGAATAAGGAATGGCAATCAAGGCGGCCAAATGAAATACCACGTCCATGTCTTTTGTGATGTGTTTGCAATAATGCGGATCACGCACATCGCCCGTCAAGACATGGATTTCCTTCAGACAAGCCGTGTCGTCCAACCAACCCCACGTATTGAAGGAGTTATATTGTGACAAGGCGCTCACTTGATAGCCTTCGCGCACCAATAGTTCTGTCAAATGCGATCCGATAAAACCATCGGCACCCGTAATCAGTGCTTTCATCCCCATATCCTTCTCATCAGCCCCGGCGCCCGTTCGCGCGCCTCATGCGGGGTGTTCATTAAAAATAAATCGCGAATCAGCGCCATCAAACATCCTAACGAGAGGCCCAACACCAAAGAAAGCATAAGAATCAATTGTTTTTTCGGCGAAACAGGGGTGTTTGATACCGTAATCGTGCCGTCCAGATGAAACATGTTCAGGTCGTTCAGATGAGTGGGATTCTTTTGCAAAGAGGCATATTCAGCCTGCAAGGCGCGCAGCCCCGGGGTAAACGCATCATTTGATTCACGCATGGTCAATGCGTTTATTTCAGCAGCCAGCGCTTTGCTGCCTCGCATATACAAGGAACTTGAATCACCTGATGCCCCGTTAAGCCCAATGGCGTGAGCAATCTTCAAGGCTTCATTTAACTGCGTCAGTCGATCGACGCGTGCTTGTTCCGCTATCCTTTGAATGCGTTCTATTTGTTGAAGAACCGCCTGTGCCGCACTCTTGTTCTGAGCGGTCATGATGCCCACAAGATTATCCATGGCGATTTTTTTCGCCAACGTCACGTATTGCTCAACCCAATCCCTTGCCAGTGCTGCTGTGGGGGCTTTTACCGTCACCGAATATTTTGCTGGATGCTTTCCTGGTGAAAAGTCAGGCTCTTCCCGCACGAGAAACTGCTTATCAAATTGAACATGGGTCATGCCATGAAGAAGTAGGGCCGACGCATCAAAAAAAGTATGCTGGGTCGATTGAGACGCCAGCGCCTGAACAAATAAACGGTAAATGGATTTGACCGTAAAAGGCGGCACGGCATCGTGACGAGCCACAGGGTGTTCGGCATGAAGACCCGCAATATCACCGATAGTGGGTGAAACAATGCATGCTTTTGCCTCATATAAAGGCGTGCTATTCCATAGGTATAAACTACCCATCAAAACACCCCCCGCGGTCATGCTCAAAATTATCCATTTTTGCCGATAAAATAGGCCAAGCAATGCTCTCAGTAAAAAGAACGCTTCAGGATGATTTGGAGCGCTTGCTGGATGCTTTCGCATGGTCTGACTACCTCGTTCATATAAGATGAGTTGCTAATCGACGCGCTCTGCTGGATAATTCGCGATTGCTCATCCACTGACCCACCATAACATGCGTTTCTCATGGCTGTATCATTTAAGTGCTATCGGAATACGAGGCATCGGTCTCGTTTCAAAATTTTTGCTGGTATTGTGTTTAGTCCGCTATTTTCAGCCCAGTGACCTGGGATTATACGGCATTATGGCGGCGATGGTAGCATATGCCCTGTTTTTTTTAGGCATGGAGTATTACAACCATGCGTCAAGAGCACTCATTGATGCGCCCCCCGCAACGCAAGCCATTATCATTAGAGACCAGTTTGTACTGTATGCGGTTGTTTATTTACTCCTATCCCCCGTATTTTACGGCCTATTTTACAACCATATTTTGCCGCGTTCATTGTGCGGGCTGTTTTTTCTTCTGGTGACCGTCGAACACATATCCAATGAACTCATGCGCGTATTGATTGTGTTATCACGCCCCTATCTTGCCAACGTGGTCTATTTTATCCGGCAAGGGGCCTGGATCATCCTTTTGCTGCCTTTGTTCTATTTTGTGCCCGCCAGTCGGCATTTTAATGCTGTTTTTTTAGCGTGGATCATAGGCGCATTGTGCAGTATTTTAGCAGCCAGCATTGGGCTGCGACACCTGCCCTGGCGGGCAACTTGGCGAAAACCCATCCGTTGGCTTGATATTTGGCAGGGCCTCAAAGTGTCACGTCCATTCATGGTTTCTGCTTTTTGTGCATTGAGCATGCTCTATATTGAGCGATTTTTTGTAGACTATTATTGTGGGTTAAGTGCGGTTGGAATTTATACGTTCTACGCAGGTTTGAGCCTCACCTTGCACAACTTGGTCAACACCGGCGTGTCCAAAATGAGACTAGCACCATTATTGGCCGCATGGAAACAAAACAACCGGTCGGCTTTTCATGATGAGTCGATGCGAATGTTAAAAGAAACAGGGGCATTTGTCGTTCTCTTTGTGGCATTCAGTTTGTGCCTGATTTATCCGTTTGTGAATTTCATCAACAAACCCATCTACCTCACCCAACTGCCTATTTTTTATTTTTTGCTCTTCGGAGCCGCGTGTCGCAGCATCGCCGACATTCCGCTCTACACCCTTTACGCGCAGCATAGCGATCGTTTATTATTGTTGATTAATTTAGGGGCTTTTTGCATCTTGCTCATAGGAAATGCCGTGTTGGTTCCGCGCTATGGTCTGACCGGGGCTGCACTCTCATCTGCGGCCGCCAGTTTAACACTATTAATTTATGCGTTATCCGTCATGATTCAACGCATACGAACCCCCTATCCACATCTACAGTCTTGAGGTCAACCCCATGAAAATATCCATCGTTACCGCGTGCTATAACAGTGCTGCTACCATTCACGACACCCTTCGAACCATCCAAATGCAAACACATCAGGACATTGAACACATTATCATTGACGGGGGCTCGACCGATGGCACGCTTGAGATCCTCGAGCAAAACAAGCAACACATCGCCTACCTCACATCAGAGCCTGATAATGGCCTTTATGATGCCATGAACAAAGGCATCTCCAAAGCCACAGGCGATGTCATTGGCTTGTTGAACTCCGACGATTTGTTTGCCCACCCTTTAGCATTAGCCCATGTTGCAGAGGCGCTTGCCGATGAATCCGTTGATGCATGCTATGGCGATTTGGTCTATGTGAATCACGACAACATCAACCTAGTCGCCCGTTATTGGAAATCGTCTGAATACGCACCTCATCTGTTTGCAAAAGGATGGGTACCGGCGCATCCCACGTTTTATGTCAAAAAACGCGTGCACGACCAACACGGCATGTTGTTTAATCTAGACTAT
>DNVL01000020.1 GCA_003507515.1 Legionella sp. | reverse complement strand
CGCGCTCTAATGATGCCAGCATCAACGTGTCTGTTGCATAACGCACAGGCAACAACAGCGGACGAGACGCCAAAGGATAGGTCTGTGCGTCTAATTGCTGGGATAGATGATGCTGTTGGAGGCGTTCAATGTCCAGCAAATAGTGCAGCCCGTCTATCGTGACCACAGCAAAGGCATGATTTAGCACAAGCAATGGGTATGATGGGCCATCTGAAAGCACCCTCATCTGCCCTGCGGGCACCTTCTCCCGCTCGCGGGAGAAGGGAGTAGGACGGGTGTAGATTGGGTGCGATTCACGGATCTCTAATGGGTAGGTGGGTGTTTCAATCGCAACCGGTTTGCACGACGCCAATGCACAAACCATTTGTGACGTCATGAAATCATGCACTAGTCTCGGCTGTTGAAATCGCACTTCATGTTTTGTCGGGTGCACGTTCACGTCCACTTCACCGGCGGGAATGGTTAAATATAAAACGCAAACTGGATGGCGTCCAGGATGCAATACGCCATCATACGCTTGTTTCATCGCATGATTGAGGAGCTTGTCTTTAACCATGCGCTGATTGATATATATCCACTGTTTGTCATTTTGACTGCGTTGGTAATCAGGTCCGCTCACCCATCCCTGCAAGCGCATTCCAGCCCGCTCAACATCCAAATGAATGGCATCGTCTGTGAACGCTTTGCCTAGCAATTTGCGAATGCGAAGCAGCCTGGTTTTTTCACACGGTGCAGCAGGTAACGCGAACATGGATTTGTCATTGTGTATTAGAGACAGTGCCACCGCTGGGGCGCTGAGTGCAAACCGTTTGACAACCGCTTCAATCGCTTGATACTCGCGTTGCTCTGATTTGAGAAATTTTTTTCGAACCGGCGCATTGTAAAACAAATCCCGCACATCAACAGTGGTGCCTCGACTGCGTGCGCAAGGCACACAATGCACAGCGATGCCATCAATCTGCAACATCATCGCATGCGCTTGGTGCTCAGGCTTAGACGACACTGACAAACGCGACACCGATGCAATGCTTGCGAGCGCTTCTCCGCGAAAGCCCATGCTGCGTATCGCATATAAATCATTCAGTTGACTGATTTTACTCGTGGCGTGAAGTGCCACAGCCAATGGCAAATCATCCGCCACGATGCCGGTACCATTGTCGCTGACTTTGATCTGATTTAAGCCCCCAAATCCAATCTCAACACTGATGACATCAGCGCTAGCGTCCAGTGCATTTTCCAGTAATTCCTTCACCACGGATGCCGGCCGCTCGATCACTTCCCCTGCTGCAATTTGATTCGAAACGAGCGCAGAGAGCCGTTGAATTCGAACAGGATTCACGCAGTCCAATCCCTGCGTGATTTGTTCATGGCTTCCAACCGTGAACCATGGGGGGGATAATCCCAGAAATAACTTTTGACCCCTTGGAAAATGGCTTGCGTCAAACGGATTTGATAGGCAGGACTCGTCAAATTACGCTCTTCCCGAGGGTTAGAAATAAAACCGGTTTCAATCAAGATGGATGGAATGTCGGGTGATTTCAGCACCATAAACCGTGCTTGCTCTACTTTATTATTATGCAAGGTGGTGATGGTATCCAAACCTTTCAATACTCGCCCACCCATTTGGAGGCTGGCACCAATGGTCGCTGTTTGTGATAAATCCAGCAGCACGGTCCGTATCACCCCATTTTGATCATCCAATCCGGATAAATTGACCCCGCCTAATTCGGAGTGATTTTCTTTTTCAGCCAACCAGCGAGCCGCTTCACTGGTCGCACCCGATGGTGATAAAGCAAAGACCGATGCGCCATTCGAATTATGGTTGATAAAAGCATCTGCATGAATGGCCACAAAGATATCGGCATTGTGGCGGCGCGCAATATACATCCGCTCACGCAACCCAATGTAATAATCCCCATTTCTCGTTAAAACGGCCCGCATGCCGGGCTGTCGGTCAATCAATTGCTTTAATTTCAATGCGATGGCCAACACCACCTGTTTTTCAGTGTGGCCGCCCATGCCCATGGCACCTGGATCTTTTCCGCCGTGCCCCGGATCGATCACCACCACCACATCCCTCAATGAATGGGGTGGCATATGCAACCGCGGTGCAGACGTGGCAACGGAAGGCCACTTTGCGACTTGGGCACGAGGCGTAGTAGGTACAGGGGCGACTTTAACCCCCTGGGCTACCCGCGCTTTCGTGTTGCTGGAGACTAAATCAATGCGTAACCCTCGCATATTGCGATTGACCGGTTGCCACGGCGTTGCTCGAATAGATGCACTGTTTCGCAGATCAAACACCAGGCGTAGGGTGCTTGCATTGGAATGTCCACTGCGAATACTGGTAATCACATCATGTTTCAGTGGGATCTGTTGGGCATTCACGGCAGTCGTTGTTTGCTGAAAGTCAACCACTGCACGATTGGGCTGGTTTAACATAAACAATTGATGCTGGAATGGCCCAGACAGCGTGCAATAGATGGTTGCCTTACCCGCGCTCTCCTGGACCGACAACGACTCCAATCTTGCCGCCATGCCGAAACCATTCACCCCGATGCAAATAAAGAACAACAAAACGCGCAAGCTCATGATTCCCCCAAAAGAGAAGACAACATGGAAGCACCCGCAGGGCTATAGGCTCGAGCATGCATTTGGCGACCCGGGCCGTTTATATTCAAAGTAAAGCCAACGTCTGCAAGCGCCAAACACATTTGGGCCCGCTCAGGCCACTCAATGCAACACACAGCATTCGAGGTAAAATAATCACGAAAACCAATGTATTCTAATTCCGATGCTTCATGGATACGATACAGGTCAAAGTGATGCAAACGCATTCGATCAATCTGATAACTTTCAACCAAGGAGAAAGTCGGGCTTTTAATGGGTGCGGTGATGCCTACGGCGCGCAGTGTGGCACGAATCAAGGTGGTTTTTCCCGCGCCAATGTCCCCGCTAAATGTCAAGGTTAGCGGCGCGGTTAAACACGTGGCTAACCGCCGCGCCCATTGCTCGCTCGCCTGCTCAGTAGGCAGGTCAATCGGGTAAGTCATCGTTTTTTTTATCAGGCTTGACCAACGTAAGTGCTGGTTTTTTGCGCGCTTTGGTTTGCGTTCCTGATTTGGGCGGCAAGGTCGGGAGGGTGTCATACTCTTCACCAAACTCCATGCCCCGCCCATTTTCTTTTGCATAAATAGCCAAGACCGCCACAGGACTTACAAAAATTTGCGTGACCTGGCCTGAAAATCGAGCCGTGAACACGATCCTATCGTTTTCCAAATGCAAGCCACGGCAAGCCGCGGGAGAAATATTGAGCACAATGCGCCCATGGTTGACGTGCTCTTGTGGCACTTCAACATCTGGGTGCTCCGCGTTCACGAGCAGGTACGGGGTTAAATCATTGTCTACAACCCAATCATAGATCGCGCGGATAAAGTAAGGCTTATTTGAAGTCATGGCCATGATCATGCTGCCCTTAGCTGCCTCTCAGCGTCCGTTAAACTGACCTGAAATGATTCGCGTTTAAATAAACGTTGCATATAGGCATGCAACCCTTTCGCGTCCATCGGAATATCAATGCCCAAACAAGGCAGGCGCCACAACAATGGCGCTAAAGAGCAATCCAATAATGAAAATTCGTCACTGAGAAAATATAGTTTATCGGCAAAAACGGGCTCAAGACTCGTGAGGCTTTCCAACAACAATTGACGTGCTTCGGCAACCTTTTCACCTGCACGAATGCGCTGCATCAAACAATACCAATCGTGCTCAATGCGGTGAATCATTTTGCGTGTTTCAGCGCGGGCGACCGGGTATACCGGCAATAAAGGGGGGTGAGGAAAGCGTTCGTCCAGATATTCCATGATGATGCGCGCCTCATACAGCACTAAATCACGGTCAAGCAGTGTAGGGACTGTTCCGTAGGGATTTATCGCCAGCAGATCATCGGGAATCTGGTTGCTTTTAACGGACATGATCTCGACATTGACGCCTTTTTCAGCCAATACCATTCGCACTTGATGACTGTAGACATCATCATGATCTGAATACAACGACATAATGGTGCGCTTTGCAACAATTGCCATTCAAAACTCCTCGTCTTTCATTAGTATGCTTTGCAGGTCACTATTTTACCACATTTTAATGGGTCGTGCTGAAAAATCACGTTTACACATTAAATTTATTCAAAAGGCCGCTTGCATTGATATAGCAAGCATCCCACAATACATAAAAAAAAGATAACCCCAATCCCGATTCGGTAGCGAATGAGCCGCGCAGGTTCTGCAACATATTCCAGAAAATACACAACATCTTGCACCGTGCCATCCAATGCGCCGTCATGCGCCATGGGCGCAAATACATTCGGCATGGCCACCGATGGGAACAGTCGATTATTGGCACCAAACGGCCGAGATGCATCAGGGTAAAACC
>DNVL01000001.1 GCA_003507515.1 Legionella sp. | reverse complement strand
TGTTGCAGTCGGCACCGATGCGGGCATTGGGCAGAATGACGACGAATTGCCAAACTTTGGTGTTGGGACCGATAAGGGTGGATTGCACCTCGGCGAGGGTGTGTAAAAAATTAGTCATTCGGTAACTCAAGGCCGAACAAATCGTTGGCGTAACAAAACTGAGAACTTTCTGGACCATGGATCACCAATAGCCCAAACCGTGAGGGAGTAGATTACAGCGCCAATCAAAACCTTGGTGGCCATGGCGCCCAAGCTGGGCGCCCAAGGCAAAAGACTCAACACACCGAACATAACAGCGCTCGCCACGATGTAAGGCATTGCGATACGCAACTGTGCAAGCCCGCCGAACCCAAACATCTTGCCGGGGAAGTAGGCATTGATAAAGAAGGCAATGAATGAAGTCACCACCGATGCCCAAGCAATGCCCTCAATACCGTACGGCAGCGCCAAATACAACGCGCCCAACGTCATGGGAAGTTTGGAAAGATCGACTTTTAAAAAAAGATCAGAACGTCCCACAGCGTTCAGGATATTCATGTTGATCGCGCTGATGGGCGTTACGGTACGCGCCAGGCAAAGCGCGACAAGCACAGGTACGGCAGGTAGCCATGTTTCGCCCAAAACAACGTGCACAAAATCGTTGGCGACCGAAGCAAACCCGATCAACATTGGCAAACAGACCAGCATGGTGATGGAGATGAGCTGTTTGTAAATGTTGATCAGACGCTCGCGGTCGTCTTTGATCGAGGTCATAATGGGATAGGTCACCCCTTGCAAGCTGGAAGAGACGAAGCCATAGAGCGTATTGCTCATGTTGGAAGCCTGGGTGTAAAAGCCAACCTGAACGGCGTTGTAAAAGCGACCGATTAAAGCAATGTAGAGATTGTTAACAAAGGAAGCCACGAAACCCGCCAACATCAGATTAGAGCCAAATTTGAACAACAAACGAAACGAACGCACGCTGAATCGCCATTGTGGAACCCACCGACAAAACCACCAGACAGCCATTGAAGAACATAACGCTCTACACAGCCCCATCCATACCAGCGCCCAATAACCATAGCCGGCTGTGGCCAACCACAGCCCCAGTGCCGCACTGAATACCATTGCGATGGTGTTAATAATTGCCGGACTTTTGAAGTCCACCTGAATGGTGAGCTTGGCGCGCACCACCACTGCAAATGAATTGATGATGATGGTCAAGAATAGGACGCGGGCAATCAAAGTCAATTCAGGGTGTCGGTAAAACTCAGCGATCCAGGGTGCAGCAAAAAAAAGCAAGGTATACATCAAAAGGCCCCAGCCTATGTTGATGTAAAAAACGGTGTTTTCATCGTCTACGGTCAGGTCTTTGCTGCGCTGAACCAGCGCATGTGCAAATCCACCGCTCACCACGCTGTCTGTCAAAACCATGAAGATGGTGAGCATGCCAATAAGACCATAACCCTCTGGTCCAATTAAGCGCGCAAGGTACATCGTGACCAACAAAGAGCCGATGTGATTGACTATCTTGTCAGCCAAGCTCCAGCTGAAGGCGTGGATGGCTTTGCTTTTGAGGTCATTCATCTCATATTACTTTTTATTGCGTCAAAAAGTTCAGATACCTTTGCTGCATTCGCCTGGCATTGATTTGGACTGGACGATAAAAGGCTCTTTAAGTGCGTTGTAGAGATGCCTGTGGTTCTTGGTAAATAGGTTACTTTGCAGAGAGCGTTCAATTCGTCGAATTTTCCCTGCCAATCATCTCCCATGGCAAAGACATCTACCCGATATCTTTTAATGTCATCTTTTTTTTGGGACCATTCGCGCTCTGGAATTACCAAGCTTACACCAGCTATGTTTCTAACTATTTCTGAGCGCTGCTCATAAGGAATAATGCATTTCTTCCCTTTTTCAATGTTAAACTCATCTGTCGATACCCCAACAATTACGTTTTCAGCTATTTGGCGCATTCGCTGTAGCAACTTAAGATGGCCAATATGAAACATGTCAAAAGTCCCATACGTAATTATTGTTGCCATGTGTTGGCCTCATTCACGTGCATTCTGATATCTCGGATGATGATTTCGCTCGGAATTTTTTCACGAAAAAATGGCATGATGTCGTTTTCGTAAAACTTTATTTTCTCTTTTGTTGCGAAATCATTTTTCTTAATTAAGCCATCGACAAATTTCTCTACATCACGAAAGTCATATGCAAGCTGACAAGCATTCAACGCCCTTTTTCCAAACCCCGAATAATAATGCTCGCTATTTTTCGAAGAAATAAGATATGCAACCGGCTTCTCTAAATACAAATACTCGGCCAAAAATGATCCGCAATCATGTATCATTGAATTGGAAGATAAGAATAGATCTTCATATTCACCTAGCTCAAGCTGTGTGAAACTGCTTTCCTCCCAAAAACTATAATAAAGATCTGTTTTTTCTTTTCCCCAGCTCGAGTGGTTGTAGAGGCGGGATTTTAATAGTGGGTGCGGCTTGAATGCCCAGACTAGATCGCTGCTTTTGTTTATGGCCAATTTGCGAAAATCTTCAGCGCATGTTAGAAAATTTGAATAAGGTAGTTCAATAGAGTCTATTGTATGATGTGGTGCCCATATTATTCTGCAGCGACTATCCTTTGATTTCCATACATCATTGAAGTCATTGATTTTTCTTTTTCTTAAAATTTCTTCCATTGCTGGGTAGCCCGTGGTCAATACATTCCGCCCTCTGGCTTTTGAAAGGGTTTTAAATATTTCATATGAATCATTGTGCGTCGCATAGATCCTCCACATTGCGTTATGAAATGGCTGATCATATTGGGCGCTATTGTTGCCGTACGAGCCGACTTCGTGATGATAGGGAACGTAACAACTCAAGTAATTCAAGTACGCGTCTTCATAGTATTCTCTGCGCGTCAAATTGTGCGGATTGGTGAAGAAAACGATGTCTGGCTTGAGTTCATCCAGCGCCAACCATCGGTCTTTGGTTTCGACGTAGGAAGAGTAAGTGGGGTAGCCTTTTTCGCTGAAGTAATCAAGAGACAGTTGCAGGTCTTCCCACATGCGCTCATCGCCGAAAGAGGTGTACGGACAAACCAGAATGATGGGATCAAAATAGGGATCTGCCAGCATTTTCTTAAACACTGGGTCCACTTTCCAAACGCTTTTGTGTATTGCCAGGAACACCACGCG
>DNVL01000048.1 GCA_003507515.1 Legionella sp. | reverse complement strand
ACGAATAACGTTTCAAATGCACTTTGTGGATAATCTTTAAGTAACTCAAATAAAGGTGTATGTGTGTATTGACTGACTTGTGATAATTGTTGATGCAGTTGTTTAAACAAAGTTGTTGCTGATGCAGATCGATCAACAGTGGCTCTGAATGGCAGGGTATTAATGAATAATCCCACCATGTTTTCAACGTCGATTAAATCAATGCCACGGCCTGAGTGGGTTACGCCAAAGACCACATCGTCTTGATTACAGTAATAACTCAGAACGACACTCCACACAGCCTGTAACACCGCATTAAGCGTCACGCCTTCTTCTTTTGCCAAAGCGCGTAGGGCGTTACTTTCTACAGCACTTAACGTAAAGTTATCTGTACCATNNCGGGCGAGTTTAATCACAGCAGGTTCACTCAGTTCTGCAAAATAATCGGACCAAAACATTTTTTCTGCAGCCTTGTCTTGACGTTGCAACCAGCTGATATATTCACGATAGGGTTTAACAGCCTGCAACAGCAATGGCTTCCCTGCACGCAACTGCTGATAACAATTCATGACATCTTGTAAAATTATGGGCAAACACCAACCATCTAATAATATATGATGTTGTGTCCAGACCAACTGATACGCTGTCTGACTTGTACGGATTAACTTTAATCTAAACAGCGGTGGCGCTGATAAATCAAATGTTTGTTTTCTGTCAGCCTGTAAAAATGCATCTAACCTGGATGCTTGTGCCCCCTCATTCTGCCAATCCAATACTTCCCAAGGCAAATCCATTCTGCGAATAAATTGCAAAGGCTTTTCAAGATTTTTCCAAACAAAACCAGTACGCAAGAAACTGTGGGCATCAATAACCGCTTGCCAACTGCCTTTCAGCGCATTTACATCAATATCACCTTGAAACTCCAATACCGTTTGTACCAGGTATTCATCCGATTCAGGTTGATAGAGGGATGTAAACCAAAAACCTTCTTGTAATGGCGAAAGAGGATATAAATCTTCGATACGACCATAACGTTGAATGACCTTATCCAATGCTGATTGCTTGATATGACTTAAAGGAAAATCAGATGGCGTATGACCCCAATGTTCCGGATGACTACAATGGTTTATTAAATTTGTTAATTGCGTTACATAACTCGCAGCAATTTGTTCCATAGTCTGTGCAGCATATTGATCGCATCGATATTCTAAAACAAATTGAAAAGAACCTTCAGCTACCATGGCATTCACAGATATCCCAACATCCAGTGCATTTGCTGCATTGATATTTTCGCCAATTGTATTTGTGTTTAAAACAAAACTATCCGCGTGCGAGGAAGGTGCACGCCATTGACCTAGATAATTGAAACTGACTTCGGGCGTGATTTGTTGCTTCAACAACGCAACCTTCGCTTTATCATGACTTAAATAACGTAAAATACCATAACCTACTCCTCTTTGAGGAATGGCACGTAATTGTTCTTTAACAGATTTTAATTGCTCGCCTTTGTCAGATAAGCCATCAAAAGATAAACAAACTGGAAAGATGGACGTAAACCAACCCACCGTGTTTGATACTTCGATGCCATCAATAATCGATTCGCGGCCATGCCCCTCTAAATTAATTAATAAATTATCTTTACCCGTCCATCCCTGGAATGCTTGAACTAAAGCGGTTAACAACACATCGTTAATTTGCGTTGAATACGCTTGATGAACTTTTGTCAGTAGACGTTGTGTTTCTGAAACTGAAAGTTGTTTCACTATTTTTTGCGTGATGATAGATGATGCGTTCTCTACCTGTTCTTTTTCTTTCGGCAAGACCATAGGCACTTTGCTTGATGATTTAAGCCAATAATCCCATTCTTTCTCTAGCATTTGACTATTCGCATAATCTTTTAATAAATACGACCAATCACGATATGCTAACGTTTTTTCCGGCAAAGCATTTTCTGGATGTAAATATTTCTCTTGGAAATCACGCAATAATATTCGCCAGGAAACACCATCAACAACCATGTGATGAATTACCCAAATTAACCATTGTTCATTTTCATTCGATGAAACCAAAGCTAATTTAAAAATAGGGCCTGTGCTTATATTTAAACTTTCTTGCAATTCATTGGCTATCGCGGTTAAGGCTTTGTCGGTATCATCTCCAGCTATCTGAATGTTACTGTAAAGAGCGTCTACATCATTCCCTTGTACATAATCCTGTTTCCATTCGCCATCTACCTGCTTCATGCGCATACGTAATGCATCATGATGCGTAACAACCGCCTGCAGGGCATGTTCAAAACGAGGCACATCCAAAGTCGCTGCAAAACGTAAACATTGTGATTGATTAAAATGTTGCGGTGCCGCCAAGTTTTGTTCGAAGAACCAATGTTGAATAGGTGTCATCGGCGCTTCACCCATGACCAAACCTTGGAACGGCTGCAAGCCCGGATTAATCAATTTATATTCTATATGATGGATTAATTCTGAAATCGTGGGCGATGTAAAAATGTGTTGCACGGTAAGATGCAAACCTTGCTTACGCGCAAGCGATGTCACCTGTATCGCAAGGATTGAGTCGCCACCCAAATGAAAAAAGTTATCATGAATACCGATCGGTGAGACGCCAATAATATCAGTCCATATGTTTGCCAGCTGTTGCTCAAGTGGCGTGCTGGGTGACACAAAATGTAGAACATTTTGTAATTTTTTATCAGGAGAAGGCAATGCTAACCGATCTATTTTGCCTGTTAAAGTCAGGGGTAATTTATCGAGTAAGATGAAAGCACTTGGCACCATGTAATTGGGCAAGTCTTCCGACAATGTCTGTCTGATTGTTGCAACAAGATCAATGTCATCGGCATCCGCTTTAGTTACGACATAGGCAAC